>NZ_JBBEWO010000003.1:0-251260 GCF_038739805.1 Blautia acetica
AAGGAACTTCTACAAATGTTTGTGTCTGCTCCGCAGTTTCCAGGTAAGCCTCACGGACTTTTCGGAGTCTCCAGTAATAACTCGCTTTTGTAATGTCGTGCAGCTGACACCATTCATCGATCTTCATTCCTTGCGGACGGTTTTGACAGTCTCTGACCAGATCAGCCCATTCACTCAGACGGGTTTGCTGTGCAACTAAACTTGTGTGAAATTTCATGACTCACCTCCTGTGATAAAGTCTAAAAAGTTGAGTACTAAACTATTTGGACTTTGTAGTGATGAGTCTATTATCTCACATTGGATGATTTTGAACAGGTACTTGCTATTTTGCGTTTACATACTCTCATTTTATTAAGTGCTTACTTTCTTTCTACTTCTGACAAATGTTCATCTGCTTCTATCATTAATTCCATTTCTTTGGTAATAACTTGAAATTGGAAGGATATACTATTATAAGCCACGGCCATATGTATATCTAGGCGTACCGCCCACTACCATCGTGTTCCCACTTTTGTGATACGGGTAAACCCAATAGTAATTATACATTGTTTTTGATGCCTTTGTATCTATGAAGGATGTTGCATTACTCGTCATTCCAATATATTCATATTGTCCACCGGCTCTCCTTCCATAGACCAGATACCCCTCTGCGTCAAATTGTCGATTCCATGTAAGTTTTACTCCATCTAACACAGAAGATGCTTTCAAATTCTGTACTGCTGGTATAATTCCTTTCGCATATACATATTTTGCACATGCTCCCGGAAACATATTTCCTTTTGAATCCTCACAATAAGGAAATACCCAATAGTAATTATACTCTTCATCCAAGGCTTTAACATCTATAAATTCAGACTTTTTAGTCGTCATCCCACAATACCTATACTCGCCATATTTTTGTGCATATATTAAATATCCATCTGCCCCCTCTGAAGGGTTCCAACTAATTTTAACCTTATTTTTGCCATATGCGCTTGCTTTTAGATTTTGTACTGGTGATGGGATTACTAACTCTTCAGAACCAAAATACATATTTAAATCTACTTTTCCACTAATACCATCTACTACCCCAGCATCTGCACACTGCCAAATTTTATACTCACCATTATAAGTACATACACTATTATATTGTGCTACCCACTTTTCCATATTGTCAAACGTTGAATCTGTAAGATAATTTGTAAACCAATCGGTATTGGCATAGATTGCAGCATCATATCCTGCCGCCTCTATAATATCACAAAATGTTTTTGCAATCTCTGCAATTTTTTCTTTGCTGACATGATTTCGTATACTGTTTTCTTCTAAATCATAGTAAATAGGAAATTCCAAATCATACCCTTGAACAAGTCTTAAAACATGCTGTGCTTCACTTTTTGCCCGTTCTACACTATCAGCATACGAATAAAGATAAGTTCCGAATGGAATTCCCAATCGTGTACATTCATCAGCATTTCTTTTCCAATAATCATCGTCTTGGTTTGTCTGATTCATACCATATCCACACCTTATAATTGCAAAGTCAATATCTGTATTTTTTACTTTCTCCCAATCAATGCTTCCCTGCCATTCACTTACATCAATACCTTTTGCTGTTGCTCCCTTAATGATCTCGCCACGATTATTGATATAGTGCCCATCAACCTTACTCCATGCCTGAAAAGCCCCCCATGTCTGAGAAGGTTCATCAAAATAAATTCTTTCCCCATCTTGATAACGCCAACTGTTACTATGTCCCTCTAAAATAGCTGCTTCATCAGATTCACTGTCAACATTTTCTTCATTTTTTTCTATTGATTTCTCAGATGCCTGCACTTGAGAAACCGAACTAATATTTAATAAACTAACAAGAACAATACAAATACTTTTTTGTATTAACCGTTTCTTTTTCATATGTCTAAACTTCTCCTATCTTTTTGATTACTGTCCTCAATATTTCCATATCACTTGCAAAAGAAAAACGAACACATGGATATTGCTGTTCTCCATAAGATAGTCCATCTACACCGATAATTCCATATTTATCCAATAATCTTTCACATACTTTTTTTGAATTTTTTTCACTTTTAAATCGTACCCATGCATAAAAAGCCCCTTCTGGCTTTCTACATTCTATTCCTTCTACTTTATTTAATTCTTCTACAAAATAGTTTCTTCTGTATTCATATATTGTTCTCATTTTTTCAATTTCTTCATCACAATGGAATACTTCTATGGCTGCATTTTGTATGAAAGGACTAAGTCCGGTTATGGTATGAACATATAGTTTATACATAACTTTCGTTATTTCTGCACTTGCCACTGTATACCCTATTCTCCATCCAGTCATAGCCGCACACTTGGAAAATCCATTAACGGTCACCACTCGATCTGCTATATTTGAATAAGAAGCCAAACTAATATTCTTCTTACCATCATATATGATTTTCTCATAAATTTCATCAGAAACAATATGCAAATTATATTTTTCCGTAACATCCCTCAGCAATTCTGCCTCCTCTTTTGATAGAACTCTACCTGTAGGATTGTTTGGATAATTTACTACAATTACTTTTGTTTTTTCTGTAATATAGGGAATAATATTTTCTTCTTTTATCTTATAATTATCATCGTATTGCAAATGACTTATAATTGGCTTTCCTCCACATGCTCTTATTATTGGACAATAAGAAACCCAAGAGGGAGCAAAAACAATTGCCTCGTCTCCTACGTTCATTAGAGAGGCAATCGCCATATAAATACCATACTTCCCTCCTGGAGTCACAATAACATTCTCAGGCGTACACATAATATTATTTTCATTTCTAAGTTTTTCCGCAATGCGCTCTCTCAAAGAAAAAATCCCCTGACCGACAGCATAGTGAGTCTCTCCTTGATTTAAAGACTGTATTGCTTTATTAATTATTCTATCAGGAGTATCAAAGTCTGGCTCACCGCCAGCCAGACTTATTACCTCTTTTCCCTCTTTACGCATTTTCTCAGCTTTCAGCATTAATTCCACAGACGATGAACCTTCTAATCCACTGATAAACTTATTATACATTTCCTGTTCCTCTTTACTATTCTTCAAACATATAACTTCTAATATCTTTCATATCTGTTTTTGCAATTCCCGGTGCTGCCATAACTACATAATAATCATTCGCATATTCTACAGAATATTCTCTATCTTCTAAATACTGTGCAAATAATTCCTTTTTTCCAGCATACTGATTCGACAATTCACTAGAAAGCAAAGTTTCATAATTCCAATCTTCAAATCCATAATAATTATTTGTTCTGCAATAGACAACTATCGGCGGGATTTCAGACTTCTCTTCTGCATTAGATAAATCCTGTCCCAATTTCTCATTGCTATAGTTAGGATTACTTACCCATGGCTGCACATAGGACTCCATATCTGTTAATGAATACAGGAGAATAGCCCCCCCAAAAACCATTAATTTTTCTTTTTCATCTTTTTCTCTGCTTTGTAAATCAGAAACCACTTCTAATGTTCCATTTACCGCATCTGCTTCTCGCTGTGTTGTTTTCATAAATTTCAATTTATCACTATTAATCGTATATTGCAGTGAACTTCTATCAGTACTGTCAAAATTCATAGTAGAATATATCATGTCAAAGAACTTATATCCACTACATACACATAAAACTAGAATTGTCAACATCACTGCACTGCGTTTTGTAACAATTCCAATTCGAGAAGTTATATCATTTAGAGACTGGATTGATGTTCTTTTCAACAACGCACAAATAGAAGATACCGACAACGGCGCTATAATCCAAAATGCTAATATTACATGTTTAGTTCCTGTATTAGACCCTGCAATTGTCAACAATGGTAAAATCACTGCACATATTCCTATTAAAGCAATTTTGACATTTCCATTTTTCGTATACAAATGATAAAAAATAGTAAAAAATGTAATCACATATAGTAATCCTATAAAGAAAGACGGACCTGTTGTCATCTGCGGCCAATTAGGAACTTCATTGACATCATACGCATAAATTAACTGATATACTGCAATTCCCACTATCACAATTCCAAATAAAATATTAAAGATTTTTCTTTTTATTTCTACTTTTTGAGTGGCAAATATTATACTAATGCCCAAAAATAATACAATCCCTGCAGCCAGAAAAATAAATCCAGATGCGATTGCATCTAAATTTCCAAACAAAAATGTAGACCAAAGATTATTCATGCTATATCCGCCATCTGATGCTGAAGCTAGACCTGATAATCTGAATATATTTCCAATAAAATACTTCATTTGTCCAGAAACTGTAAGAACTATTCCCATAAAAAAACCCATTCCTAACGTTCCTGTTAAAAATGCTCCTATATGTTTAAAAAGATATTTTACCTCTTTATTCTCATACATATACCAAAAGATATACAGGAAACATGTTATTACAGCTGTAACACTTCCCATCCTAGAGCATACAACCAAAGTAAAAAATATTCCTGCAAATACACTAAATATTTTCTTATCTCTAATAATGGCTTTATACTGAAATGATAAAATTAAAACCAAAAATAAAACATTATATTGATGGTAATTAAAAATATTGAGATATGTATCAGACGCCAAAACAGCAATTAAAATTCCAAACAATGTCTCCAACTCACCAAGATCTTGTCCAAAGGTCTTGTAAATGACTGCTGCCATGACAATCTCAATGAAAACTTCTAATAAATTTAGGCCCCATATTCCTAATCCCGGAAATACATTTAGCCACATCCACCCTGTTACACTAGTAAAATAAGAAGTAAAACCAATCAATTCCGGGTTACTAAAAATGTTTTCATAATTAAACATATGAATTCCTGTATCTCCTAAATCAATCCCGTAAAAACTGGTCATAAAAGGATAAAATCCAATACAAAACATTAAAAAGATTTTAACAATTTTTTTATATTTGTCACAATCGGTTTTTCTCATTTTTTCAGCTATTTTTCTCATATTCCTCCTCTTTTCCAACAATACTCTCAATAACGTATTGCGGTTTTTTATTTATACACATATAAATTCTTCCAATATATTCTCCTATGATTCCCAAAACACCTAAAATAAGTCCGCCGATAATTAATTGCACTGCTATCTGAGATGTATAACCAACTTGTATAGTAGGTATCATTAACTTTCTCACTAAAGCTATAATTGCAACAAAAAAGCCAATAATAGAGCTTCCAAATCCCAAAGCACTTCCTATTCTCAATGGCTTTACTGAAAAAGCTGTAAATCCATTAAGCCATAACTTCACCAATTTTTGAAAGGTATAACCGCTATTTCCTTCTCGTCTCTCTCTTTGGCTGATTTCTATATTTGCAATTTTGCTTGTAGTCCTTAATAATAGTCCCGCTATATACGGATATGCATTTTGATATTTTATCACTTCTTTCACAACAAATTTTTTTGCCATAAAAAAGGATGATAATCTGAGACTTTTGGGTTTATCTATCATATGATACATCATAAATTCATTTAATTCTGTACCTAAACGCCTAATACGAGACTTCTGTGTTGTTTCTTTATATTTGGCACAAACAACATCGTATCCTTCTTGTATTTTATCATAAAAATCCCAAACCATACCAACTGGCGTTTGTCCATCATCATCCGATGTCATAATGTATTTTCCTTTTGCCATACGAAATCCTGCCAGAAGACCACTGGGTTGTCCAAAATTTTTTGAAAAATTTATTCCCACAATTCTTGAATCAGCCGCAACAAGTTTCTCTATTAACTGTTTTGTATTATCTTTTGAATTATCGTTGACTAATATAATTTCATATTCAAAAGAAGGCCTTTTTTTCATTGCCTCTCTAATCTCATCAACTACAAATTGTAAATTTTTTTCTGAACAATAACATGGTATCACAAAAGATATATCCATCATATTTTCTCCTAATCATTTAAATATTTTTTCAAACAAACTATATCATATGTGTCCCATTTTCTGCGGTCTAAACATTCAAACCAAGTATCTTCCTGTTTCTCTATATTATCTAGTTTTCCCAAAAATTCAACAGTATGCTGTTCTTTTGGTATAATTACAACCCCTGTATCATCACATACTGCAATACTGCCATCATATTTTTCTTTATGTTGCTTATAAATTTCTTCGTCCAAAGGTTCTTCTATTTTTTTATTAAAGCATCCTACTGGAGTAAATCCGTTACACCATACAGGATAATTTTGCTTAATTAAATCGTTTGCATCTCTCAATGGCGCATTTGATATAACTGCCACTGCTTCTTTATATAAAAGCATAAATTTTGAAACCAATTCTCCAATTGTTGCTCTATTTTTACAATTAAACGCCTCTATTAATACAACATCTCCCGGCTGTACTTCTCGCGCCTGTTCATGAATGCTCCAATTGGACTCATTATAAGCATATATCCATTTTACGTTTCCAACCGCAAAATGTCCTCTATTAACAATGTGTGCCCCCTCAAATAAACCTGCTTTTCCCAAGCAGTCTGCTACCTCTGTAGTTGAAATACGATTTTTTCTAATTTTATCGATAATCTCCTTTTTTATATCCATATCCTGCTCCTCCTTATGATTTATTTAAATGAAACTTTAAACATTTCTTGAACCTGTTTTATCAAGTTTTCTACTTGTCCTCTATTTTCTGCACAGATAATATAAAAGCCCACTCTCGAACGATCATCCTGAGCACGTTCAATAATGTCTCCTTCTGAAAAATCCACATCAAAGGCGACCACTTCTGGAATAGCTCGAATCTCATGTATTCCCTCAATTCTTTCAATCTGCTTTCCGTTTGATTCTATATCTAAAAAGGCCAGTACTGCACAACGTTTTTTGCACTCATTTTTTACTTCAAGTTCTGCCTCTTCTGCAACGTCTTCATTTCCTAATGCAGTTTCAATTAAAAATTTATAATTATCTACTCCTGAAACATACGGCACAATATCTGAAGAAATACGTGTTCCACCGCCTCTTGCCGCCATTTCTATCAAATAAAATTCACCATCTTCAAATTTATATTCCGCATGTGTCAAAGCATTTTTCAAACCTGTTCTATCAATAATTTCATTATTTGTACTTCTGAGATAAGTATAATCAAATTTATCGTTCTCATATGAAAAAAACAATTTTGATGCAATGTTCGGATTATATGTAAAATGAGATTTTTCAGAAATCGCTAAACTATGATGACATCCATTTAAAACAATCCCATCTATTGTAAATTCTGTCCCTTTTATATATCGTTCTACCAAAACATATTTTCCTTTGTTTGTATAACCCTCAGCAACAGGATACCACTTTCTCATTTCCGCTTCTGTTGCTACGGTAAACACCCCTCTGCTTGATTGAGAATCCAAAGGCTTTATAATCACTGTTTTGCCCAATTCTTCAAGAAACGTGACAGCCTGCTCTACATTTTCACACAGGCAATACTCCGGAAATTTAAATCCATTTTTTCTACAAAACTCTCTCATTTTATATTTATCCGTAAAAAGTTCTGCCATTTCACTGCCTATACCACTACAGCCCACTTTTTCTGCTACATATGCCACGGTTGGAACTGCTATATCACTTTCATCTGTCAAAACAGCATCTACCTGGTATTGTTTTGCGAACTCTAGATTACCTTTTTTATCAAGAACATTCATGACTCCTCTAATATCTGCATATTCAAATCCAGCAGAATCTTCATATAAGTTTGTATTTGCAACTTGATACCCTAATTCTTTTGCTCGCTTAATCAAGGGGACCTGCCATGTTCCTCCCGCAATCACCATAATTGTCTTCATTTCGTTCTCCTATCTAAAAAATTCTTTACTGTTTTTATTTGATAAACATATCGTTCTTGCAGGTACATATACTCTATTTTTTTCTGTCGAGTTGTTTATATAACTCCCTGCACCTATTAAGGTATAATCTTCTAAAATATTCCCACCTCTGACAGCACTCTGAATTCCTAAAAAGCAATTATTTTTTACGATTGTCTTCCCGGCTATTACTGAAGAAGGTGAAAAATAATTGAAATCACCCACTGTAGATTCATGCGATAATTGACAACCATTCCAGATAATATTTCCCGAACCTATTTTCGTTCCATAGGCAAGTACAACATTTTCCAGTATGATATTTCCATCTCCCATTTGTAAACATTCCAGTCTTGCAGAAGGGTGTATTATATTTACTAATTCGTACCCTTTTCTTTTTATCTGGTAGTATATTTCTTTTCTTATATCATTCATAGCTCTATATCCTATTGCCAAAATGAAAGAGTACTCTTCTGGTTGATATTTTCTACTAATTGATTCAAATTCTACAACAGGAAGTCCATCTCTTTTTCTTTCTGTTATATATCTCCTATTCATAGTATACGCATCTACAACTATATCCATATATTTCTCAGCATAAAACCGAAGCATACTACCAAAATCATTTGCCCCAAATACTACACAACGTTTTTTCATCTTCTTCAACCTTTATAAAATTTTCTAACCTGCTCTGCCACAAATAAAATATCAGATTCTCTCAATTTATAATATAACGGAAGTCTTAGCAGCTTTTCACTTTCTGCTGTGGTATATTTGTCTTCCCCAAAAAAAGTACCATATTTTTTCCCTGCCGGTGCCGAATGAAGTGGTATGTAGTGAAAAACTGCATTAATTCCGGCTTGTTTCAAAAATTCTATTAACTTCTGTCTTTCCTCCAAGCTTTGAGTTTTAATATAAAACATATGAGCATTATGTGAACATTCTTCCGGAATCACAGGTAGCTTTATATATTCTTTCTCCTCTAATTCTTTTAATGATTCATAATACAGAGTCCAACTTCTCATTCTATCTTCAAATATTTTGTCTGCCACCTCTAACTGAGCCCATAAATATGCTGCATTCAATTCACTTGGAAGATAAGAAGAGCCTGCATCCATCCATGTATACTTATCTATTTGCCCTCTAAAAAATTTACTTCTATTTGTACCTTTCTCCCTTATAATTTCTGCACGTTCAATATCCTTCTCGTTTTTAATTAAAAGGGCACCGCCCTCTCCCATACTGTAATTCTTGGTTTCATGAAAGCTATAGCAGCCATAGTCACCAATAGTTCCCAAGGGTCTTCCCTTATAAAAGGAGTTAACTCCCTGTGCTGCATCCTCTATCACAAATAAGTTGTATCTTCTTGCCATATCACAAATTTCATCCATCTTACAGGAAACCCCTGCGTAATGAACCGGCACAATAGCTTTTGTTTTTTCTGTAATAGCGTCTTCAATCAGTCTTTCATCAATATTCATTGTCTCCGGTCTGATATCTACGAATACAGCCTTTGCTCCTCTTAACACAAAAGCATCCGCTGTAGATACAAACGTATAAGAAGGCATAATTACCTCGTCACCTGGCTGGATATCGCATAAAATTGCTGCCATTTCTGTAGCATGGGTACACGAGGTTGTCAATAAAGCTTTGGACGTTCCTGTTGTTTCTTCCAGCCATTTAGAACATTTCTTTGTGAAATTTCCATCCCCACAAATTTTTCTATTCTGTATAACCTGTTCAATATAATCTATTTCTTTCCCCACCACTGGCGGCACATTAAAATTAATCATTGCTTTCTCCTTCTTTTTCGTTTGTTTTTATTTTCCAGATTTGATAACCAGCAACCTCTTTGTATAATTCTGCCTCTGCCTCAGAATAATAGTGCTCCTGTATAAATTTCACCTTATTATTCAATGTTCTCGTATCTGTATCTACCAGATATACTCTGTCTTCCACAAGTGCTTTTAAAGGCTGTGATATCCCATATGCCTCCATACACGCTCTTTCCTCTGGAAAATTTGTCATAACACTTGCAAAATACAGGGCATTTCGCAAATATCCCTTCTCCAGTGTCTGAAATGGATTCCATTCATAATACAGTGTCTGCATAGTAGTCTGAAAATCTAAAAAATAGAAATTGTCTCTATTATCTTCTATCTCTTTTATTAATCCATTTTCCGGCTTACCTTTATTTACATTTTTTCTATATTTTCTAGCATCATAATTCCATGACTCAAAAAAAACATTGTCAATATAAGATTTTCTATTTTCGCTAACCACATCCTGATAACTACGATCAGGCAAATATAACGGTATTTGCAACATCAGACAAACTGCATTAAGTATAACACATATTCTACTAATTTCAACAAAATTGCTTTGATTTTCTTTGTATTTTTCTTTCCAAAAATAAAGAATACTCAAAAATACTCCTGCCAGTACAGCATATTCTACTCTGTATACAACTCTTTCTCTTATAAAGAAATAAAGCATATACACAAAACCTACTAATGACAAAAGAAATCCCGTCCAACAATATTTTCTCTGAAATATACACATAAGTACAAATAGAAATGCTGTAGCCAGAAATATTGGATATCCTGTAATTCCTCTTGTCTGCATATTTTCCAGTATCATTTCCTTAGAAATTTCTACATTTTTGTTATAGTTTTCTATAATATCAGCAGTCTTTTGCATAATCTCAAGCGTAAACACTTCATTATCTGCAAAATTCCATGTTCTCATAAGGTAATAATCATTTTCTGAAACTCCAATTTTCTTCAGTTCTTCTCCGTATGCCTCATACCCATAATCCGCGGAATCTACAATTCGTCCTCTTGCTTCTCCATATTCTCTAAAAAATCTATATTCTTCATTTTGATTATAAATATAATCATCAAATTTATCCATTCCAAATGCTACTACAATGACTAAAATTCCGGGAATCATAATCCACAGTATTCTCTTCTTGAAAGTTTCTTCTTTTCTCTCTTTTTGAAACAACCTTACAAACTCTACTATTAAAATAAATAGCAGAAACCCTCCTGCTATATAAATCACATAAAATCTTATTAGCGTTCCGGCCAGGCATATCAACGCAGAACCCCACTTTAACTTCCAGGATTTATTCTCAAACAAGGCCCAAACAAATACAATCCCACCTCCCATAACGGCCAACATTGCTGTCTTTGTAAATTGCACCAAAATATAAGCGTCATCTGCAAAGAAGGTTAACAGAATTGCAATCAATAATAGCGCTATAGGACGCTCCATTTCTTTTAGCAGCATATAAGATACTAAAATTAATGATATATTTATTAACACCAATTGAAAAATCAAATACCAACTAATTCCTGGAAAAGCATAATAGAAAGGTAACATAATATATCCCCATAAAATATTTATAAATATCATATGCGGATTCGGTGCATCTCCGTATGCCCCAGACATAATGGACGCCATTAAAAAGTCATCCGACACTTCGTATTTTATATCACAAAACAATAGAATTGTTAAAAAAAACACTATATTTATAGTCAATGCCAGTACCTTATCTGATTTCCATTCTTTATTGTTATAAAACTTTTTTATTTCTTTTGTCCTTTCCACAATACCTCACTCCTACTTACCTTTTCTCTTCAAAATGGTTACTCCCATTTTTACCATTTCTACTGTTATTTGTTCTCTCTGTACTAATAATATCACCCCATATAGTCCAAAAAAGAGCACTGCTGTTATAACCAATTCCCCAAAAGTCGAAAAAGCAATCGTATGTTTCATTAGTAGCATGACTACACTGGCTACTAATGCTGCCACCAGATTTTCTCGAACACTGATTTCTTTTACAATTTGCCCCAGCATCTTTTTCAAATACATACACTGGACCGCTAGTACAACAAATTCTGCCAGTAGAGTCGCAAAAGCTGCTCCTGTCGCGCCATACTTTCCAATCAAAAAAAGATTCAACACAAAGTCCAGCAATGCTCCCCATATTATGGAATACAATACTTTTTTCTCTTCTCCTTGAGGTGTAAGAATCTGTATTCCTGTAATATTGGACAGCCCGATAAAAAGTACAGCTGGCATTAATATCTGCATAGGAAGAACCGATGCTCCATAGCTTTCACCTGCCAGAAGTTGTATAGCTTCTGGCGCCATAAAGGTAAAATACACAGACACTGAAATCCCAATTATCATCACAAAATTAAAGGCTTTTACTACCATTCTCTGAAATGCCCCTTTATCTTTCTTTTCTATATAGTAAGAAAGTCTGGGGAGCAGTACTGTTCCGAGAGAAGTAATCAGACTTACCAACAGTGTTTTCACTTTAATAGCAGCAGTATAGTAGCCCACCTCTCTGCTCCCCTTCATAAAACCAATCATAACAATATCCATATTTGTGTATACGCTAATGGCCGCTGATGTAGCAAAAAAGATAAGAATAGGCTTTAAGTGTTTTTTAAATTCATACGGTGCTATTTTACGAAAGCTCACATATTTATGGAGATTTATAAAATTCAAAAGATATGATGCGCTTCCTGCAAAAACTGTAATTGCCCCATACTTTACATAGTCATTCGGATTCTTGATCCACAGAAACATCATCACAATAGAAATAATCTTAAACGCAATAGAACATGTAGTAATATATGTATATTGTTCCATTGCATTATAAAACCAAGTTACACCTACAACATTCAAAACCATACTGACACTGTTAATAAGTAGAAGTGTTTTCTCTCCCGCAAAATCTGGAACCAAAAACAACAGTATCAAAAAAACGAAATATGTCAGTACCATCGTTCCACCATTTAAAAGCATTAACTCCTGTACTGTTTTTGACAGAGCTTCTTTATCATCACGCACTTTTGCGCAGGTGCGAATTCCATATGTAGGAATCCCCAGCGATGCAAACATGGAAAAATAGGTAATCACAGAGGCAGAAAAATCTACACGACCAATACCTTCCGGTTGTAAAACACGAAGTACATAAGGTGCCGTAATCAACGGAAAAATAATAGAAGAAACCGTCAAAATTGCATTCATGATAAAATTAAATTTAATGGAATGTGTCTTCATACCTAATCTTCTCCTATATGATTTCGTTTCTTGCACATTCTGGCAATCCACGCATAGCATTTAAAGTTCATTTTCCGAAATAACCGAAGTGTCCCGCTCTCTTCCCCTGAACGGCGGTAAATCTCCGGACTTTTTTCTTTCAGTTCTCTGTCAAATGCACGGAACTTCTGTCGTATCTCTCTGTCCTTTTCCGGAAAACTCATGAAAACAGTGATTTGGTCTCCCACCATCTGGGCAATCCGCTTTCCAATATAATCAATTTTACCTTCTGTTCCGGTCTTTGCATATTCCTGGAAAAAATCTGTCAGATGCAAGATAACATCAATATGATTCTGCATATGTTTCTGATATCCCTGAAGACTGACACTCTGGGTCATCACGGCCAGCCTGTACATGTAAACAAACAAGTCCAGAAACTGTACGGTTTCTACATAAGGAATGGGATACAACACATATTCCACGTCCACATAAAAGCAGTGCTCATCCAGACGAATCTGATTTTCTTTTAAAATACTGGTCTGTATCACAAGGGCATGCATGGCAATCTGCTTTCTTTTTCCGGCCTCTTCAAAAGACCAGATTTCTTTTTCTTTCAGAACTTTATAATCTACCGGTGTTTTCTCCCCGGTCACATCATTGACTTCATAATAATTTGTAACCACATACTGAGCCGTGCAATTTTTTAAAGCTTTTACCAGTTTGACGAAATCTTCTGTGTCAACCCAGTCATCTCCATCTACCACTTTAAAATAAGTCCCTTTGGCCTCCTGAATTCCACGGTTTATAGTAGAACCATGCCCTCCGTTTTCCTTTGAAATCACCCGGAACGTCTGGGGATATTGCCTTTCATACACCTTTCCAATCTCTGCCGTCCTGTCTTTGGAACCATCATCTACAATTAAGACTTCGACTTCCTCCAGGATTTCCGGGCTTAGAAAGGAATCCAATGTCTGTTTCAAATATTTTTCCACATTATACGAGGGAATGGTAATTGTCAGCACCTTCTGCATACTTCTTCTCCTTATTCTCTACTGCCTCAAACTATCGCTTTTTTTTCGCAGACCGGACAGTATATTCATTATGCCATACAAATGCCGTTTCATCAGAAACAACAAAATCTTATCTTTTTTTGACAATGTTTTTATATAGGGATTCTGCAAAAATCCTGGATATTTCTCTTCCACATAAATCCGAAACTTTTTCAGCCATATACTCTTACTGTTTTCCAGAATAATCTCTTTAGACGGAACAAAATATCCATGTTCAAAAAACATGTATTCCAGCTCCTTTTGAAATTCTCCCGCCCTTTCCTTCTGACTGAAATAATCACGCAGAAACTCCAGCACCCATGTCCGGTCTTCGTAACTGCGTTCAAAATTGCTGCTGTGCATAATAGAACCTTTTCTCAACATATAATAGTAAAAAGGTTCATCACCCACATATCCTATTCTCTCTGCCTGCAGTAAAAATCTCGGTGTGGTTGCCAGGTCTTCATAATGCCGTCCTTTCGGATAGCGAATACCAGATTTGTCCCAAAATTTTTTACGGTACAGGCAACAGCATGCAGAAGGAGATTTCAGCAAAACCTCAGGATTTGTCCTGGCAGAAAAAACCTTATTTTCCGGCATTCCGTAGTGATACAAATCTCTTCTCCCGGTTTCCTCTTCAATGGATTCAAAGTCAAAAAATACCATATCGGCCTGAAGCTTGTCTGCACAGGCAACTGTCTTTTCCACCAGATGCGGTACTACACTGTCATCTCCGTCTATAAAAAACAAATATTCTCCTTTTGCCTGCCTGGCTCCATAATTTCTGGCATCACTGAGCCCGCCATTTTCTTTATGGAACACCTGGATTCTCTTATCGGCACAGGCATATTCCTCGCAGATTTCTCCGCTTTTATCCGTTCCTCCGTCATCTACCAGAAGAATTTCTATGTTTTTTTCGGTCTGTGCCTGAAGACTTTCAACACACCCCCGAATATACCTTTCAATATTATACACCGGTACAATAATACTGGCTTTTTTCATGCTCTGACTCCTTATTTTTCCAGCAGTCTTTGCTGCTGTTTTTTCAATGTTTCCAGACTATAGGCTTCCTTTTTTCCAATCCAGGAAATATGTTCCCTGTCTGTTTCTCTATGTTTTAAAATAAAATCTGCCCAGACCTCCGGCTTCTCTTTCAGTGGTAAAAACCAGCAGTTCTCCGTAATCTTCACTTCCGTTGTAATAGTATCACTCATCAGGCTGGGAAGTCCCGTACACTGGGCCTCTACTCCCACAGTAGGAAGTCCTTCAAAATATGACGGAAGCAGAAAAAAATCCATGGCCTGGAAGAGTCTGTCCGGGTCTTTTCGAAAGCCGAGAAGCCGAACACTGTCTTCCAGTCCTTTTTCTTTTATCCTCTTTTCTACGGTCTCAAACCGCTCTCCTCTTCCCAATAAAAGCAGCACTGCTTCCGGACATTTCCTTTTCAGTTCTTCAAAAATATCTATTAAAAAGTAATGGTTTTTCTGGTAAACGAAGTTTCCCACATGTCCCACCACAAACTTGTTTTCTAAATTCAGTTCTTTTCTTACATCGTCTCTAACCGCAGACGAATATGTAAATTTCTTTAAATCTACGGCATTAAATATCATCTGAAATCTGTCTGATTTTACTATCTTTTCAGGAAACATCCACAGTCCCGCTTTTTCAGAACAGCCGTAATACTCTGTAGCTGCCCTGTACAAAGACAATCTGCAGAACTTATGGATGCTGTCAAAAATCATCCTTTTCACAGGATTCTCACAATCATTTCCACTGGTATGACTGTGAATGAAAATCCTGGGAACCTTTTTTTTCTTTGCTGCCCAGGCAGCAATGCAGTCAATGGCCGTGGAAATATTGAGATACACAATATCGTAGGATTCTGCTTCCAATATTCTGCATACTTCCCGGTATTGTCCTACCGGGTGTTTTAAATTGGGAATTGCAAAAATGCGGGAATGATACTTTTGCAGGAAGGTTTCCAATTCCGGAGAAACCTCATTCGTCAGAAAATCAATTCTGATGTTCTCTGTATGAACATTCTCTAAAAAATTCAGGAGATATTTGTCAATGCCTCCTCCGTATCCGTCCATGATAAATCCTGCCAGTATCTTTTTCATCTTTTGTTTCCGCCTTTTCTTTTATTTTGTACTCTGCATGTACTGCATCAGATATCCCAAGAATGTCCACAGCACAAATGCTGCCGGGGAGTTTGTATAGAGCCCTTCCATTAGAAATCCCATAGCCACAGCCACTACCAGAATGCAGGCAGAAAGTATTCCTATGTAATTCCGATCCGAATCTTCTGTTTTAAGAATATTTTTTCCCCACCGGCAAAATACCAGAATGCCAAATGCCAGAAAAATTCCAATCCCCAACAGGCCTTGATAAACCATAATATTTAAGTATTCATTATGCAGGCTCACATACTCCCCCTGGGAATTATGTACCGCATAAGTATCCGGAAGCTTCTCCCTCACATATGGAAGAAAGGAATTATACCCGGTTCCCACCACTGGGCTGGTCTGCCAGATTTCCAGTCCGCTTTTCCAAAGAGCAATCCTGCCGTTTGTCACGTCCTTTTCCAAATCAGCAGCCCGCTCCGTCTGTTGTGTCTGTTGTGTCTGTTGTGTCTGTTGTGTCTTTTGCGTATTCTGTGCCTGTGTGTTCTGTTTTTGTGTATTCTGCTGTTTTTGCGCATCCATAATTTTTATCTCAGCTTCTATTTTTTCACTATATCCTGTTTTCACATGGGAACCGCCTCCTATAAAAACAACGGCAGCAAAAACAACCATCAAAACACGAAGGGCAAATGTTTTCTTCGCCCACTTGCCTGTAACACCTGCAAAAATCAGCCAGAAAACACTTGCCAGGGCAAGAGCCAATTCTGCAGTCCGGGAATCTGCAAAAAGAATATATCCATAATTCACTGCAAGAATAAGTACATAGGGTATCTTTTTCCAGCTTTTTTTCGTCATGCAATGATACAGACACAGCAAAACCGCAAGGGTACTGAGCACACCGCCATAATTGGGGTCTGTATAGACTCCCCAGAGCCTTCCCCAATAAAATCCCGCTAACATCAGTTCATTCCCTGAAGTAAACCACTTTGCGTGGTACAATGTCTGCATCAAATACAGACTTACAGCCGCGGCTCCCCCACTGTAAAGCAGAAGTACATGGGAGAAGAAATGAAATTCTTTTTTATAGGAAGACTTCTCTCGCTTTGTATCACACATATAGAGCAGAAAGAATAAAAATCCTGTCCATATCATCCACTTCATGTCCGCTATTCCTGCACCATACTTCCAATTCACCAAAATACTAATGCCAAAGCTGGCACAAAACAACACCAATACTACCAAATAGGGTGTCTTCACATAATCTTTCCAGTAAATCATTCTCCCTAAAAGCGCCAACGCTCCCAATATCAGACATCCCTTCACCAACAGGGGCTGCACCGGCGAATCATACAGAAAGGCATTAAAAGTCACAAGTCCCAGCAGCAGATACGCCAGCTTAAATGCCCATTCCAGATACTTTACATACTCCTTTTTCACTAACTTCATCAACAATCCCCTTATTTCTCTGCTTTACAGTTCTTTTTCCACTAACTGAAATGCGGACTCAATGACCTTGTCCATATCGTAATACTTATACTCTGCCAGTCTGCCGCCAAACAGAACCTTATCTTCTTTATCTGCCAGTTTTTTATATTTCTGGTACAGACTCTGATTTCTCTCATCATTAATGGGATAGTAAGGTTCCATGCCTTCCTGCCAGTCCGACGGATATTCTCTGGTAATGACAGTCTTTGGCTGTGTGCCGAATTCAAAGTGCTTATGCTCAATGATTCTGGTATAGGGAGTTTCGCGGTCTGTATAGTTTACCACAGCCACACCCTGATAATTTTCTTTATCCAAAGTTTCTGTTTCAAACTTCAGACTTCTGTATTCCAGCTTTCCGAAGCAATAATCATAGTAAGAATCAATGGTTCCTGTATACAGAAGCTTTTCGCCCAGAGCATTGTATTTTTCCCGATTTTCATTGTAATCCACACCGGTTTCCATATCACAGCCTTCAAACAGCTTGTCTATCAGCACATTGTAGCCGCCGATAGGAATTCCCTGATACAGATCATTAAAATAATTATTATCATAGGTATATCTTACAGGAAGTCTCTTAATAATGAAAGACGGTAAATCTTTACAATCGCGGCCCCATTGTTTTTCGGTATAGCCCTTGATGAGTTTTTTGTAAATATCCTCTCCAACTAAACTGATGGCCTGCTCTTCCAGATTCTTAGGTTCTCCCTTTACGCTGGCTTTCTGTTTTTCAATAATCGCTTTTGCCTCTTCCGGGGTGCTGATATTCCACATTTTACTGAAGGTGTTCATATTAAAGGGCATATTATACATCTCGCCGTGGAAATTAGCCACCGGAGAATTGGTATAGCGGTTAAACTCCACCAGAGAATTCACAAACTGCCATACTTTTTTATTGCTGGTATGGAAAATGTGGGCGCCGTATTTGTGGACATGAATGTCTTCTACATCTTCACAGTAAAGATTTCCTCCTATGGTATCACGCTTTTCCACTACCAGGCATTTCTTGCCTGCCTTTGTGGCATGATAAGCAAAAACTCCGGAAAACAATCCGCTTCCTACTAAGACATAATCATATTTTTTCATATTCTTTTTCCTCGCTTTGTAAAATTTTCACTTTGCTTTTCCTTATCTGTTACCGGTTGGATTTCACCTTGGAATACACCGTGGGAAGTCCGCTCCGCACTATATGTACAATTCTTGCCAGAGCTGTACACAAAAACACGGATTTCTGTTTCATACAGACAAGGGCTATTTTTAATGCCTTACTGTCTCTGGCTTTTGCCCTGAGCACCAGGCTTTCAAAAAGGGAATCCGAAAAAACTTCCCGGCAGAACTGCGCCCTGTCTTTGTGTTTCATTCCGGCTCTCCTGTCGCAGTTTCGCTCTAAGGCGGAGAGTATATATCTTCCGTACAGGCTGCCCAGAATGGCACAGGTTTCCTCTGTATCGGTTTGCCAGAAACGCTGCTGGTCATACAGCATGGCTATTCGCCTTCTATGGAGAGGGTAATAGTCCGGTACAAATTTCGTCGTCAAACTTCCTTCCATGCGCTTTGCATAATGATACGGCGCAATATCCAGGATATTCATGGCCTGGATATGCATACAAAACTGAATATTAAAAACAATATCTTCGATAAGCCGTACCGTTTCATACTGCAGCCTTTCTTTTTGTATGTGCTCCAGGCTGTAAAACTTGTTCCAGGCATATCCGTATATAGTTTCCTGTTCCAGATAGATAATGTGTTCTCTCATCTTCTGCTGACTGGAAAAAAACTGCCTTCTCGGCCGAATCTCATGGGTATAATTCAGCTTTCCATCCCGGTCATAATATTCTTCTTTATGCCCGATAATGGTCAGCTCGGCCGGATTTTCCTGCAGTGCTTTGTACACTTCTTCCAGCACAGTCGCTTCTACATAATCATCCGGATCCATAAACCAGATATACTGCCCTTTCGCATGGCTCATTCCTGTATTTCTGGCAGGGCTTAAACCACGGTTTTTCTCATGATGAAACACCTGGATCCTCTCGTCGTTTTTTGCCAGTTTCTCTGCAATTTCTCCTGTTTTATCCGGAGATCCGTCCTCCACAATCAACAGTTCCCAGTCCGAAAATGTCTGTGCAACAATACTTTTCACTGCTTTTTCCAGATATTTTTCTACTCCGTAAGCAGGCATCACCACAGTAAAAAATGGTCTATTCATTTTCTGTCAGCTCCTCAATCAATTCAATAATCTTCTTATAAGACTGGGGTCTGTCAAACTGTTCCTCTGCAATTGTCCTCGCCTTTTTCCCCATTTCTGTTCTTCCTGCCTCGTCTTCATACAGCTTTTCAATGGCATCTGCCAAAACGTTGACATCCTCCGGCATAATATTGATACCAAATCCGTCATGCTCGACCTTGTTTCTGAATTCCGGACTCATACAGGTATTAATCATTGGTTTTCCCGCTGCCAGATAATCCCCGATTTTCGTCACAATACTCTGGGGCGCTTTCTTCACGAACGAATTCACCAGAATATCGGATTTTGCCAGATAGGCCGTCATTTTCGGGTAAGGTGCGTAACCTACAAATTCTACGTTACTGCAATTCTGCTCTTTTGCCAGGGTTTCTAGTTCTTCTTTTAAAGGCCCCCCGCCCAGAATTTTAATTTTTATCCGTGTTCTGCCCCGCTTCAAAAGTTCTTTGCCTGCCAGCACCATAGTACGGATATCATAGCTGGTTCCGATGGTTCCGGCATAGGAAACCCAAAACTCCCTCTCTTCTTTTGGTATCTGCGGGCTGTAAACTTCTACCCCTGCATCGAACTCTGCAATTTCATTTCCCACATAGACGGTTTTTTTCGGCACATCCAGTTTCTGGTGTTTCAACGGTCTGTCCCGGTATTCATCTGAAGTCCCAATAATCCCTGATACCAGAGCATATACCTTTTCCGCGTCCCTCAAAAGAGGATAAAAGAGGACATCGCTGATAACCGGTACATCCAGTACCATCCGCATGGCCTCCGGCCACAAGTCATTGACATCAGGAACAAAGGGAATCCCCTTCTCTTTGGCATATTCTGCTGCTGCAAGTGCCACATCATTGGGAGGGATTTCACAATAAATCAAATCATAATCCCCTTCTTTTTCCAGAAGCTGCCGTAGATTTTTTGCAGCGATACGATGGCTTCTGATTCTACGCAGATCAATATTCTTCTTATATCCCGGCTCATAAATAAATTTTAAATTAAATTTATAGTTTTCTTTTTTAATCTCATCAAGATTCCTCTGGGCTTTCTCCCAATGTTGAAAGGTTGTAGTGATTAAATCCACCTGATATCCCGCATCAGACAGAAATTCTCCAATATACCGAAAACGGCTGTATCCTTTTTCGTTGTCAAGTTTCACACCCATGGAAATTACTGCTATCTTTTTCATATTCATCTCCTGTCTATCTCAGCACCGCAAGGGCCGTGTCTATCATAACCTTAAAATCGCCCCATATGCTAAATTCTATCAAATACTGCAAGTTATATTTCATTTTCTCTGGTAAAACATATTCCACATAGATTTCATCTGTACTTTTGTCTGTTGTCTGGCTATATTTGTCTAAGATTTCATCTTCATCTTTATAGGCAATACTGGTTCTGGATGTAATTCCGGCCGGAAGTAAAAGCGTTGCCATCATCTCCGGCGAATAGCTGTCTACATATTTCTGTACTTCCGGTCTTGTCCCTACAAAGCTCATATCTCCCGTGAGTACATTAAATAACTGCGGAAGTTCATCCAGACGACATTTGCGAAGTTTATTCCCCATTCTGGTAATTCTGGAATCCTGTCCGGTAGTCACCAGCGGCCCCTTCTTGTCCGCATCTGCCACCATAGTCCGAAATTTAAAAATACGGTACTTTTTTCCATACTGAGTCACTCTTTCCTGACGATAAAAAACCGGTCCTTTGCTGTCCAGTTTAATGCATACTGCCAGTATGAGCATTACCGGTAACAAAAGAACGGTCAAAATAAATGACAGAACCACGTCCAAAAAACGTTTGGCCACAAGTGCCCCACGCTTTTTGGAAAGGTACCTATAATATTTTTTTACTTCTTCCTGTTTCATTTTCTGCGGAAGTGCATCCCAACTTTTTAACATGCTTACAGTTCCTTTACTATTTTTCTGTAGGTTTCAATGATAAAATCTACCTGCTCATCTGTCAGACAAGTATGAAGCGGCAGCGTAATTTCATTTTCAAACATATGATACGCATTAGGGAAATCCTGAATGTCAAATCCCAGGTTTTTATATGCCGTCATCATAGGAAGTGGTTTATAATGCACATTTGTAGCAATCTCCGCCTCTGCCATTTTCACAATGACATCATTGCACACTTCTCTGCTTTTTCCAACTAGACGTGTGAGATACAAATGCCCACTGGAAGTATGCTTATCACTATAATGTTTCAAAACTTCAATATTCAAGTCTTGAAATGCATAATCATATCTTCTGATAATCTCCCGTCTTCTCTTTAAAATATCAGGATATCTTTTTAATTGTATCAGGCCAATAGATGCCATAATATCTGTCATGTTACATTTATAATACGGACCGGCAATGTCATATTCCCAATTTCCTAATTGTGTTTTAGCCAAGGCGTCTTTATTCTGTCCATGAAGTGAATAGAGCATATATTGATTATAAATATCTTCATTATCGATACCTGGAATGGTACGCCATACAGCTGCTCCGCCTTCTGCTGTTGTAAGATTTTTAACTGCATGGAAAGAAAAACTGGTAAAGTCTGCAATTTCTCCTGCCATTTTTCCCTCTCTGGAAGCACCAAAGGCATGTGCGCCATCAGCAAGAATGGCAATCCTTCCCATCGCTTCCTGTATCTCATTGTTCGCATGAAAAAGAGATTTCTTTTCCTCTGCAATCTGAAATAATTCCCGGTAGTGCGGATAAATAATACCAGCCAAATCTACTGCTATTACTGCCTTTGTTTTTTCTGATACTGCTTCTCTTACTTTTTCCGGATTCATATCAAAAGTGCCCGGAACTGTATCTACCAGAACAGGTATTGCCCCTACATGGCAGATAACACTGCAGGATGCTGTATAGGTATATGCACTGGTGATAACCTCATCTCCCGGTCCAACTCCTAGAATACGAAGGCTCAATTCCAGACTTGCTGTAGCAGAGTTAAGGCATGCTGCTTTTGCAGTATGACAATATGCTGCAATTTCATTTTCAAATCTTTTTGTTTTCGGTCCTGTAGTAATCCAACCGCTTCGCAAAGTATCTGCAACTTCAGCAATCTCTTCTTCTGTGATGTCTGGTGGTGAAAATGGTACTTTCATAATTGTATATTCTCCAAATCTTCTTAGTTCTATTTCTTATTATATCTGTTTTTCTTATAAAAGCAAGTTATTGAACTATTACGTTTATAATTTATCTACTTACGCTTTCATATGATAAGTCGGAACCATCTCCGCCACTTTCTCTTTAATCTGTACATCGTCCTGATAGCACGCTTCTTTTAAATCTGCCAGCTGCTGGAAAAATTCATCCTCGTTCATTTCAATGGGCTTCCCAATATGAATCAGTTTGTTGGCAGTTTCTTTCATGCCTTCCTCTGCCATCAAAAGTTCTTCATACAATTTTTCTCCCGGACGAAGTCCCGTATATTCAATCTTAATGTCTATATCCGGAGTGTAGCCGGACAGACGGATCAGATTTCTGGCCATATCATCAATTTTCACCGGTTTTCCCATTTCCAGGACAAAAATTTCTCCTCCTCTGGCATAGGCTCCTGCCTGAAGCACCAAAGATACAGCCTCCGGAATCGTCATAAAATATCGAATAATATTTTTGTCTGTAACCGTTACAGGGCCGCCCTCTGCAATCTGCTTTTTAAACAAAGGAATCACACTTCCATTACTTCCCAGTACATTTCCAAAGCGCACCGCAACAAACTCTGTATCCGATATTTTATTAAAGCTCTGAACAATCATTTCACATAGTCGTTTAGATGCCCCCATAATATTCGTGGGATTTACTGCCTTATCTGTAGAAATCAGCACAAAACGTTTGACTCCGTTGTCACTGGCTGCTTTGGCGGTTTTATATGTCCCAAACACATTGTTCTTAATTGCCTCATTCGGACTGTCTTCCATCAGTGGGACATGCTTATGAGCTGCCGCATGGTACACAATATCCGGATGATATGTCTCAAAAATACTGTTTATCCGATGGGTATTCCGCACAGAACCAATCAACGTTTCCAGATTCAATTCTGGATAATGGCGCTGCAATTCCTGCTGGATTTCATAAGCATTATTCTCATAAATATCAAAGACAATCAACTGCTTTGGCTGATATGCCGCAATCTGACGGCACAATTCACTTCCGATAGAACCTCCGCCGCCGGTTACCATGACTACCTTATCTTTCACATATCCCATGATTTCATCCAGATTGACCTGTATGGGCTCTCTCCCAAGTAAATCTGTGATTTCTACATCTCTTAATTTACTGACATTTACCTCACCATCAATCAGCTGATACATTCCCGGCAAAGTTTTCAATTCACAGCCAGACATTTGACAGATTTCCAGGATTTCTTTTTTCTCTTCTAATGGGGCAGAAGGAATGGCCAGAATAATACTTTTAATTTTGTATTCTTCTACATTTTTCAAGATGGTAGAGCGGTCTCCCACAATAGGAATACCATTTATATAACGCCCTGCTTTGTTGCGGTCATCATCAATCACACAACATATTTTCATTGACAAAAACTTACTGTCCATAATTTCTTTTATAATAGCTCTACCTGCTTCTCCGGCTCCAACCACCATAACCCGCTTCCATTTATTCCATCCACTGAACTTCTGCTCTTTAACCTCTTTTAAATGGCGCAAAAAGCGATAAGAAAACCGCAAGGCAGATACCATAGCCGTCTGCAATAAAATCTGAAAAAAGAAATAGCTTCTCGGCATAGAATACTGCAGCATATACATGCTTGCAATCTGCACTAAAAAGGCAATTCCATTTGCAATCAAAATATATCCTACTTCATGAACACCTACAAATTTCCAAAGACTGTGATACATACGACAAAAATAAAAAATAATCAAATTCAATGCAATACCTATTGGCAAATAATGATACAAATTTGACAGATACGGTACTTCAATTCCTGCATAAGAAAAATCAAATCGTGCCATGAGAGCAAGCAGTGATGATGCAATTATAATTCCAATATCAAATAATGCCAACAGCAAGGCTCTTCTTACCCATTGTAAATCCAGTAAATGCTCTTGCTTTTTATCCTGTCTTTCCATTTTTTTGTCCTTCTTCCATACTTATACTCAAATCTTCCATTATACAAAGATACCCTCTGCTGAATGAAGAGGCAACAAAATGCGGACAGCAGTCTACTCATTCCAACAAGAAGGTTCTAACGTAGACAGTATACATCATTCTAAGGGTATTTACAATTATTATAAGTCACAAAATCCTGAATAAACTTTTAATTTTCCTTTAAAGCCCTTTTAATTTTCTAACATTTTTCTTTTTTATCTATTATTTACAGCCAATATCTGTTATAATAAAAATACCTATAAACAACTATTTTCCGCCGCTCCTCCCTATAACAGCGGCATCACGGAAAGAGGTGAATCTATATGATGAAAAAACTGAGCAAACTGTTGGTTTTCCTGTTGACTCTGGTCTTAATCGGAAGTTCCCCCGGTATTTCTCCCATACAGGCAGCCGCAGAAAATGCAGCCAACGAAACCCAAAAAGAAAAGGAACTGGAAACCGTATCCAAAACTGCAGATACGATTGTTCTGAAAGCAGGGAAAAACTACGAATACGCAAGAAAAGTCACCGATGACAAGCAAAACGCCTCCTGGAAATGGGCTGAGAAGAAACAATATGACGCACAAAAAGAAACCGTTTCTTTTACCGGATTGAAGGCAGATACAGAGTATACGTTTACCCGCCGCACAGTCGGCGATACAGACGAAAAGTATCTGAAATCCACCATTATCCGAACAGAAAAGGTTCCTGACAACAAAAATGACACCAACACGGACACTTCCACCGACACTTCAAACATCGGTACTGACACACTGCCTCCGGGCGACGCCAAGGACAACGACTCCAACATAACACCTACATTCGACACACAGAACAACGACTCCCAGACAACTCCTACAGACGACTCGTCAAACAAAGACTCATACGATACCCCCTCCGATAACGCACAGAACAACAGCACGCAAACCACAGACTCCATAACTACACCTCCGAAGGAAGCACCGCCATCTACGGATGAGCCGGACCCGGAAACACCTCCCGAAAGCCCAAGAGAAGCCCCGGCCATACCGGCTCTCCAATCCTGTACCGACACCACTGTACTTCTAACCACACAGCCCAATCAGGAGTACGCACTGGTACAGCAGGAAGATTCCGCAAACTGGAAATGGCAGTCCTCCGGTTCTTTTGAAAACCTGACTCCCGGAACTTCTTACGAATTTGTAACGCGCTTCTGTAAATCCGAAACGCAGGAGGCCAGCCCGGCCAGCGAAAAGCTGAAAGTCACCACAAAGTTTTCCGCAGCCAAAGCTCCGCAAAGTCCCCAGGCTGCAGAAAAAGGAGAAACATTCCTGGTTCTGCAAAAGCAGGAAAACGTTCTGTATGGTATTTCCGAAGACGGCAAAAACTGGACCTGGACAGAAAACCCGCGGTTTGGAAACTTAAAATCCGGAACCGCCTACCAATTTGCAGCCAGACAGAAGTTCAATGCCGATACGGATATGGAAAGCGAAATCAGCGGCAGTTCTGTTTTAAAAACTTACGTTGCTTTCAACGGATACATAGATGGAATTACAGCCGGAGCGACTTACGACAGAGGCACGAACCTGACCGCCACAGCTGTGGGCACCGGTATGGACAATCCCAATCCTTCCGCCGGCGATTCCCGCTGGATTCCCCGGAACTGGAACTGGGACGGAAAGACCAACCGCACCTGGTCCGACGCCCCTTATTCGGTAACCTTCGTTCTGAACAAAGCAGGCAATTACGAACTTACCGTTGGCTTTGACCTGGAAGAGTATACGGAAAATGGCTGGAAAGCAGTGGGACAGTCCAAATCTTCTGCAATAGAATTTAAAGCTGTAGTTCCGGTTTATACCATTACTTCCTCTGCGGATAAGAACGGACGCATTTCACCGGAAGGCAGCATTGAAATTCAGGAGGGAGAAAACGCAGAATTTACGTTTCTCCCCAACAAAAACTACCGTGTGGCAAAGGTTCTGGTAGATGGAAAATCCGTTTCTGTGAAAAACAACAAATATACCATGAAAAACGTGAAAGCAGACCATACCATCACCGTTTCCTTTGAGCGGACAGACAAAGCAGCCGCACCCAAAACAGCAGATAATACCCACGCAGGACTTTACATGGCGCTCTTTGCAGCTTCCTGTGGTATTCTTCTCCTTCTGGCCGTTATCTACACCAAACGGCAAAAGTAGCAAAATAACAGATAAGGCTGCCCTATGAAAGATTCATGCCTTTCATGGGACAGCCCTGTTCTCTATTTCTCTGGTTTCTCTTCTTCTAAAGCCGTGATATACGATTTTAAAAATTCATAAATCTCCCCTTCCGTAGGCGGACACCCTTTCAGGGAATGTTGAAAATCCTTTGTGCAAAGTCCGATTCCCAGTTCTCCTGTCTGTCCCCGGTACCCCTGTCCAATGCAGATTTTTTCTTTTAACTGCCCCAGAATCCCCTCTTCTTTCAGCTTTTGCAGGGCCGGCAGCAGATAGCCGTAGCAGGCACTGCAGGATTCCACTTCTTCCACAGCATCGGCCAGTTCCACGACTTTTCGCTCTTTGGGATAATACGCTCCCCGCAAAGGCCGGTTTAACTCCCGAAATTCTGCCAGCCGCCAGTCGGAAAGCCCTACTCCCAGTTCTTCTGCCATGGTGATATAGGGAACTTCTTCCACCTCATATCCCATAAGATGACAGACATAGGCATCGCACAAAACCGGGTCGGCCGCCGCCATAATCCGGTTCAGCACCACCGGATTGCCGCCGTCTTCAAAATCCCAGTCCCCACAGATGTTGTCCACCACCACAAAATCCTGACGGATTCCCGCATTCAGATGGGCAATGGGCTTGTGCAGACCCAGAGCATGAAAGCGGCGTTTTTCTGCGTTGGGAAGCAGGCCCTTCATATTTTTCAGAGCACAGGTGATTTTCGTCTGGCAATGGCCTTTCATCACCGGTACGTTGATGAGAAAATCCAGTTTCAGCGCTTCTTCACAGATTTTTAACTCCATTCCCTGGCAATCGCAAGTCTGCCAGTTATCTTTCTGCAAATCCAAAAATTCCACCCGGTACTTTTCCACTAAATCATCATAACCGCAAAGCGCGGCAGCCTCCGGGGTCTTATCTCCCACCCAGGAGCCCTCTAGCATCACCAGATTCTGAAATCCCCTTTCCTGCAGGTATTCTATTATTCCCGCCACAATTTCCGGGTGTGTCGTAGCCCCCCAGGAGGGCTCCGATGGAGACACCAGATTGGGTTTGATGCCAATGCGGCATTCTTTGTCGGGAATCTGTTCCTGCAAATTTGCTTCCTGTAAAAGCTGTTTTGTCATTTCTTTATATTCGGTTCCGTAAATCGCCAGAATTTCCTGTTCTCTCATAATTCTCCTTACTCTCCTTTATAAATCATCAAGCAGCGCCGTGCTCTTGGCATAAGCCGTGCTTTTTGCCTCGAAGAAATCGGTTTTCACCATATTGGCATTGGAATAGCGGCTGACCCACTTCATGCTCTCCGGCTCTTCTTCATATCCGGGGTACAAAATTTCCAGACCGATTCCGGTCATACGCAGATTTCCCAGATATTTTATATAGGAAGTAAGCATTTCCTCAGACAGACCGGGAATGTCCTCGCCAATGACGTAACGCCCCCACTGCATTTCCTGCCGGACGCCTTCTTTCATCATTTCTCTCAGCATCTGTACGTTTTCCTCTGTAAAAAGCTGCGGCTCTTCTTTCTTTAATTCCAAAATCATATTCCGAAACAGCCATAAATGGGTATTCTCGTCCCGGTTGATGTAACGGATTTCCTGGGCGCAGCCAGGCATTTTTCCATTGCGGCTGAGATTGTAAAAAAACAGAAAACCACTGTAAAAATAGACGCCCTCCAGAATATAATTGGCCATCATCACCTTTAAAAGTGTCTGGGCATCCTGCTTTTCCTGAAATTCATTATACAAGTTTCCGATAAAGGTATTTCTCTCTAAAAGATGGGCATCGGATTTCCACTGATACAAAATTTCATTTCGCTTTTCCGGGCTGCAAATAGTGTCCAGCATGTAACTGTAGCTCTGGCTGTGGACACATTCCTGAAAAGCCTGTATGGACAGGCATAAATTAATTTCATTAGCTGTCACATATTCACTGATACAGGGCAGGTTGGCGGACTGTATGGAATCCAGAAACACCAGGAAACTGAGAATCTTGTCATAAGCCTGCCGCTCTTTTTTGGAAAGTCCCGGATAATCTTTTTTGTCCTGGGAAAGGTTGATTTCCTCCGGTATCCAGAAATTGTTCATGGCCTGCCGGTACCAGTCGCTGACCCAGGTATAACGCATTTGCGTAAAATCATTGAGGTTGGTAGTATTTCCCCCTATCATACGTCTGAGACGCACTTCGGTATCCCCCTGAGGATTAAACAATGGTTTTTTCGTTAATTTTATCATATTTTTCTCCGCTTATTTCATTATAGTATAAACATTCTTTTCTCTCAATGCTTTTTCTGCTTTAAGACGCAGCCCTAAGAAGCGCAGCTTTCGCACTCCTCCACTTCCAGCGATTTACTCCGTACATAGTAAATGGTTTTCACGCCCAGTTCCCATGCGCTCAGATACAGGTCAAACAACTGCCGCAGGGTATACTGGTTGGTGATATAGAGATTCATACTCTGAGCCTGGTCTATATGCCTTTGGCGCACTGCACAGGCCCGGACACTGAAACGCTGGTCCGTCTGATGGGCGCTCTGATAGTAATAATAGGTGTCTACGGACAATTCCGGCGCCACTCTTGGCAGCATACTTCCCTTTTTTTCTTCCATAAAAAATTTCTTCATCACCGGGTCTACGCCTGCTGTGGTGCCAGCCAGAATACTGGTGCTGCTGGTAGGCGCCGCTGCCAGCAGATACCCATTCCGAATCCCGCAAAAGGCAACTTTTTCCGCCAGTTGTTTCCAGAATCGGGACGAGTACCCTCTTTTTGCAAAATAGGCCCCGGTTTGCCAGTCACTGCCGGAAAAATATGGGTATGCCCCTTTCTCTTCTGCCAGACGGGCACTGGCCTTTATGGCAAAATAATTGATTCTTTCAAAAATTTCATCTGCAAAGTGCAGATGCTCTTCACTTTCCCAGAGAATTCTCCGCTTTGCCAGCATGTGATGATAACCGCTGACGCCCAGCCCGATTCCCCGGTAATTCTGATTGGTAATCTGTGCATAGGGCAGAGGATAAAAATTCAAATCAATGACGTTGTCCAAGGCTCGCACCGCTGTTTCCACCAGATCCTCCATATACGCATCATCTTCCACCGGAATCTTACCAAGGGAGAGGCTGGCCAGATTGCACACCACAAAATCCCCCGGCTTTGCAGTTGTCACCACCACAGTTTCTCCTTCCTTCGTCTGAATTTCTCTGGAAACAGAAGAAACAGGAGACAGATTCTGAGCAATTTCCGTGCACAGGTTGGAACAGTAGATTACCCCTTTATGACTGTTAGGATTGGCCCGATTTACGGTATCTCTGTTAAACGCAAAAGGAGTTCCCGTCTCTGCCGCAGATTTTAATATCAAACGGATAATGTCTTTCAGTACCACAGTTCTTTTACAAATCCGCTCATCCTGCACACATTCTTCATACCTCTGTTCCCACTCTTCCCCGTAAAAATCCTCCAGATGCCAGCCTTTGGCCTGAAAAATTTCGTGCGGACACATCAGACACCAGTCCTGGCTCATGTCTTCTTTTGCCTTTTTCCAGAATAAATCCGGATAGCAGACCGCCGGAAAAATATCGTGGGCTTTCATTCTCTCGTCTCCGTTGTTGGTTCGTATCTGAAGAAATTCCGGCAAATCCCGGTGCCAGGCGTCCAGATACACAGCCGCAGCTCCCTGGCGCATGCCAAGCTGGTCCACGGCTACAGCAGTGTCATTAACCAGACGCAGCCAGCGAATCACGCCACCTGCCGCCCCCTGAAAGCCCCGGATACTGCTGCCGCTGGCTCTCACTTTCCCGAAATACAGCCCCATGCCTCCGCCAAACTTGCTGACCTGGGCAAAATTGTCCAGGCTTCTGTAAATGCCTTCCAGACTGTCGGGAACGGTATCGATAAAGCAGCTGGAAAGCTGGTGATAAGGCTTTCTGGCATTGGACAGAGTCGGAGTTGCCATAGTAACTTCCTGCAAACTCAGCATATCGTAAAATTTCCGCACCCATTCCATGCGCCCCGGCCCTTTTTCGGTTTCCCTCTTTTCCTTCATGGCCAGGTGAAGGGCAATGCCCAGATACATTTCCTGGGGCGTTTCCAGAGCAATATGTTCCCCGGTACGAATCACATAGCGTTTCAGCAGAAGTTCCAGACCGGAGAAATTGAAAATCTTGTCCCGTTCCGGCCGCAGCATGGATTCTGCCTGTCTGAGTTCCTCTTTGGAATAATGTTCCAGAATATAAGCGCCATACAGCCCTTGTTTGGTGAGATATTGTATCTTTTCGTAAAAGTTGTGAATCTTTCTGCTTTTCATTTCTATTTTCAGTTCTTCCTGAAACTGGAAATTCAAAAGTCTTGCCCCTATAAATTCCCACTTCGGCGCAATCTCCTCCGTCAGCTCCACAGCGCTTCGGATAAGAAGCTCCAGTTTTTCTTTCTCACTCTTATGTTCTCTGCCAAGATGCTCAAAACGCTCTGTCAGTTTTTCTAATGCGTATTCTTTTTGAGGAAATTCCCGCTCTATCTCCCGCAGTATGCGCTGAAAATTTTCCCCATAGGGAAGTACTGCTTTTTTATTTTTATTATTCATGTTTTCATTCTCCCTTATATACTACATATAGTATTTTCCCCATCATATCATACTTTATATATTAATACTAGAGTTTTTTAGTTAAGTATTTTCACAAAAAAAGAAGCCTTGCGTCCGCATTTTTTTCTTTACGATGGGATAAAAATTGTGTAAAGTAAAGGGGAAAAACAATGTTTTATACCATCAGGAGGATTTTTCATGTCACAGACAAGAGCATCTATTTTTGAATCTGACGGCATCCCCGCATTTTCCAAAACCCTGCCGCTGGCCTTACAGCATGTGGTGGCAATGATTGTGGGCTGTGTCACTCCGGCTATTCTGATTTCTGACGTTGCCGGATTAAATGAACGGGACAGAGTCATTCTCGTACAGGCCGCTTTATTTGTATCTGCTATCAGTACCCTGCTGCAGCTTTTTCCTGTTTTTAATGGAAAGAAGTTTCAGCTGGGTTCCAGACTTCCCGTTATTATGGGTATCAGCTTTGCCTATGTGCCCAGTATGCAGGCGATCGCCGAATCTTATGATGTGGGAACGATTTTGGGCGCTCAGGTTATCGGCGGTATTGTTGCCATTCTTGTAGGCTTTACTATCCGCAAAATCCGTGTGCTGTTTCCGCCTATTGTTACAGGAACCGTAGTTTTTACGATTGGCTTGTCCCTGTATCCTACCGCTGTAAAATACATGGCCGGCGGCGCCTCCAGTCCGGAATACGGTTCCTGGAAAAACTGGCTGGTGGCTTTCTTTACTCTGGCTGTTGTGGTAGGATTGAACCATTTTGCAAAAGGCACTCTGAAACTGGCTTCCATTCTCATCGGTATCATCGCCGGTTATGCGGCGGCTGCCTGTTTCGGACTGGTGGATTTTTCCGATGTTTCTTCCGCTGGTTTTTTCCAGCTTCCGAAGCCTCTGCACTTTGGTCTTCACTTTGAGCCTTCTGCCTGCGTGGCTATCGGCATTCTGTTTGGTATTAATTCCATACAGGCCATCGGTGATTTTTCTGCCACCACGGTAGGCAGTATGAACCGGGAACCAAAGACAAAGGAACTCCAGGGCGGTATTTTAATGTACGGTATCAGCAACATTGCCGGCGCGCTCTTTGGCGGACTTCCAACAGCCACCTTCAGTCAGAATGTGGGCATTGTCACAACGACAAAGGTCATCAACCGCTGTGTGCTTGGTCTGGCCGCTGTTATCCTTATGGTTGCAGGATTTGTGCCCAAGTTTTCAGCCCTTCTGACTACCATTCCCCAGTGTGTTCTGGGCGGTGCAACGATTTCTGTCTTTGCTTCCATTGCCATGACCGGAATCAAGCTGATTATGCGTCAGGAAATGAATTTCCGAAATTCTTCTATTGTAGGTCTTTCCGTAGCTCTGGGTATGGGTATCACACAGGTATCGGATTCTCTGGCTTCCTTTCCTGCATGGGTAACCACTATTTTCGGAAAATCTCCGGTAGTTGTAGCCACTCTGGCAGCCATACTTTTAAACATCATTCTTCCCAAAGAAGAACCTGCATCTTAAAAACTTTTCTGAAAAGGGGCACCGCAATTTCTGCGCATGCCCCTTTTGTATATCTGTATCCTATTTTCTGTCTTTTATGTGTCCTTTTCTATAGCCCATACCTGCGGCCAGGAATCCCGATATGCTAAGAATCGTTATCCAAAGCGGTCCCTTAGAAGCATCTCCGGTCTTAACACTGGTATTTTTTTGCTTATCCGAAGTCTCCCCGGATTTTGTGCCTGCCGCTTTCTGTCCGTTTACCTGCTGACCTGCAATATACTCTTCTTCTTTGGTATCTGTTTCTGCAGCCTCTGGGGTCTGGTCTGTGGCAGAGGGATTGCTCTCACTCTGACTCGTTGTTTCCTGACCTGTGCTCTCCTGCTGTTGATTCTCCTGTTCCGGCTCTTTTACAAGAGTAACCATGGCATCCGACACTTTGTCGCTGCCTTCTCCCCAGGAAAGTCTCACAATCATTTTCTCGGCAGTTTCATCCTGTCCTAAGGTCAGCAGACCGCTGCTGTCAATCACCGTCTGCTGGCTTTTACTGCCCAGCACTTCCCATTTCAGTTCCGGCACGGTATCCGCCGTTTTTTTCATTTCCACGCCAAACTGCTGACTCTCTCCCGGTTTTAGCTCTGCCGTTCCCGGTGTCACAGCCAACGACAGGCTTTCCTCTTCCACAGCCTTTGCTGCAACTGTTATGGGCTGTACTGCCTCCTTTGTTACGCCCTGCCAGGTATATTGCACTGTCATTTCCGTATAAGAACTGTTCAGAGCCTCTTGCATCCAGGTAACTTCTCCTGTCACATCACTTTCTGTCCCATCGCTCCACTTCGCCAGGACCTGCATTCCTGCTCCATCAAAACTCTCGCCTTCTATATAGGAAACTTTAGACGGCGCTTTTGCGATTGCAATGGATTCCAACTGTTTTTCTGGGGGTATTGTTTCATCTGTATCCGGTGCCTGCTCCTGTGTGTTCTTCCCCCGGCTTACCACCGTGAGATAATCGCTTGACATATAGCCGTACATTCCCTCAAAGTCGTATTTTCCGCTGTCTTTTACCACCGTGCTTCGGCTGCTGTCCAGCACTGCGTCACTCTGAATCTCATAAAAGCCTTCCGAAGGTTCCTCATTCCTCACCAACACCACATAGTTTGCCGCTTTTCCGGTTTTATACAGCAGCGTGGACGACACATTCTGCTCTTTCCGCACATTGACCGAGATATGTGTATCCGGAATGATTTCCTTAGCTGCAAGGGTGTAGGCTCCTGCGTCCTTACTGCCCAGTGTGCTGTCCAAACGCCATGCAATGTTGGCGGCTTTTTCTCCCCAATAGGGGTCTGATGCATATTTCACATTCAGACCACTGGCCTTATTTCCCAGAAAACCACCCTGATACCGGTAATCCCCCGGATAAAGATATCCTCTGGACATCCAGCCATTGGCAAAGTCTTCAATACAGGCCTCCACACTGCTGTACTGATTTGCATTGGCGCCGGGGGCCGCATCTGTGGCATTGAGCCCAAACAGGTTATTCTTTTTCTGGCTGATACTGCTCTTTCCCCAATTACTCTCATTGGCGGCAATTCCCGTCATCAGAAGCGCATGGACACCATATGTATTCTGGTTTTTTACAAAAGTTTCCCCTGTATTTTTCATTTTTGAGTTTGCGTTTACAAGCTTGTCCAGTGCTCCGTTGATTTCTTCCCCGGTATAGCCTGACTGGCTGCGCATGGGCAGATATTGAAAATAATTATAATAAGGCTCCTGAGGATTCACCGACTGTGTGCGCTGATTTTGCCTATAATCTGCAGCCATGACTCCGTAATCTGTATAAAAATAATGTCCGTCATAACTGTAATATATGGTTCCGGGTGTAAGGTAAGAAGGCGCAGGACCGTTATTCAGGCTTGTAGCATAACCGGGAGTTGTCATGTCCTGTACAATATGATGCATCAGTTTCCCATCTTTTACCTCATAGCAGCTGACCGCTTTGGCCTGGGACAGATTGACCACCTGCACCTCTTCCGCCTTTACCCAGCCAACCACACCGGAAAGCATAAATTTGTATTTTCCATTGGCAGAGCCAAGATACACTGCATCTGCACCATATGCCCCATTGGTATAGCCCTGCTTTGCAGTCTCCTGCTCGATAAACTCTGTAATCGCATTGTTTTTCGTACGGAAATTCACCACCTGGGGCTCTCCGCTTCTGGATTTGTTGGGTCCTGACGGATTTTCAATGAGCTTTGCCGAACTGTCTGCGTCTTTTATATTTCCTTCTTCATCCATGGAAGTGATATGGTCTTCTCCGGAAGTATTTTCACTTTGTACCTGACTCTCAGACTGTGCTTCCGCTGCAAAAACCGGCTTGGAAAAATTCCATACACCTGAAAGTCCGAGGCAAAACGCCAGCCCGAAAGCCAGCAGTTTTCGCTTTCTCATTCGTTTCTCCTTTCTCTGTCTGAACGATTTTTTTGCCTCATTAAATGTAACATATTCTTAATACTTTCGCAAGAAATTATCGCTGCTCTGCTTTAAAAAAGCCAGCTTTGAATATTTAAAATTCAAAGCTGGCTTTTTCCTATCATATTCCCTTTCACAATCCGGACGTTTTATTGCAGCGCTTCCTCTTCTTTTTCTCCTCGATTTAATAAAAGCGAGCAGGCTGCTCCAATTCCCAGACAAAGAACATTTGTTATCATACTGCCCAGGGACGAGGCAAAACTTCCAAACGGTATAATCATAATGGTTGCCGCGATTACAACACCTACAATGGCATGAAATACATAAGAATAGTATTTTTTCAAAAGGGCGTCCATCAGTTTCGCAAAACACACAACCGTTACAAGGGCTCCAATCCCTCCGGGAAGGATGACACTCATATCCAGATGTCCCAAGCCTTCAATAAATGGTGTATACAGCCCCAAAGGCATCAGCAGCGTAGAAAAGCTCATTCCCGGAACAATCACGCTTAAGGCCAGGCATACACCGCAGAAACCATACCAGCCCACATTGGGCACAAGTTTCACGGACAAAATCTCCAAGGCCGCCAATACTGCAAAAATTACCACTGCAGAAATCATCAGGGCTATCCAGGAGCCTTTTGTTCTGCCTTCTTTTCCTGCCTCCTGCATGAGAGATGGCAGCATACCTGCAATCAGTCCTACAAAAAGGCACACCGATGGATTCGGATATTTCTCCAGGAAAAATGCCAATATATTGGCAACACCGAGAAAGCCGACTCCAATGCCCAGAATCACCGGAAACAATTTCCGGATATGCACCAGAAAGTATTTTCTGGGATTAGACAGCAATTCCATCACCGGCTTATAGATCCCAAAAATAACACACAAAACACCTCCTGAAATCCCCGGAAGGACGGAACCCAGACCAATCAGCATTCCCTGAAGCATTTGAATCAAAAACATGCGCGTTTTTCTGTTTCCTGTTTTCTGCTCTTTCATCACATTTTTTCTCATCACTCTCTTTTCAATGTTTAGGTGTTCTTCATTGCAACACTGCCCACAATATCAGCTACATGCTCGCAGGCATCCGCGCATTTCTCAAGATACGTATAAATCTCTCTCCACGCAATGATATTTCTTACATCCTGCTCTTCTACATGAAGTTTTCTCATACTGGACATAAATAATTCATCTTCTTTTTCCTCTAAGGTATTCAGGCGGATAATGCTCTTCTTTAATTCTTTAGAATGTTTGAAATTCTTAAATTCTTTCAAAAGATTCTGAAGCTCCTCACAGCATTCAATCACTACATCCAGCATAGCAAACACTTCCGGCCGCATTTCCTGTACATGATTGATGTAAACACGTATCAGTACTTCCTCTATCTTATCCGTAACATCATCAATATGGTGGCTGAGCGCAATAATATCCTCTCTCTCAATCGGTGTGATAAACGCCTTTGCCAGCTTATCTGTAATCTCGTGTCTCTGGGAATCGGCCTGACGCTCTATCTCATGGACTTCTTCCATTCTCTTAGAAATTTCTTCCGGCTGAAACTTAGTCAGTATCTCTTTTAATAAATACGCCTCTTTGTAGCTGTATTCTGCACATTTGATAAAATTATCAAAATAGTAATCATCCTGTTTTTTTGACATTTGTAGTCCTCCTCTTATCCAAATATATACATAAATATTTTTGCCATACAAAAACTAATCAGTCCGCAGCCCGGGAAAGTAAAAATCCAGGTCAGCATCATATCCTTTACAACTCCGAAATTAATGGCAGAAAGCCTTTTTACTGCTCCTACTCCCATAATGGCACTGGTCTTTGTGTGTGTCGTAGAAACCGGAACTCCCATCAGACTGGAATACAGCAGGCAGACAGCTCCTGCAATATCTGCGGAAAAGCCCTGATAACGCTCCAGCTTTACCATGTTCATGCCCACGGATTTAATAATCTTTTCACCGCCTACACTGGTTCCCACAGCCATAACAACACTGCATACAAGCATCAGCCATACCGGAATTTCCATACCGCTTACGGATGTATGTCCTCCCGAAAAGGCAATTCCCAAAAACAAAACACCGATAAACTTCTGTCCGTCCTGGGCTCCATGCATAAAGCTCATAGCCGCTGCTCCGGCAATCTGGGCGCCTCCAAAAAAGCGGTTTGTCTTCCGTCTGTCCATACTCTGGCACACAACTGTAATTATCTTGCACACAACCCATCCGGTTGCAAATCCCAGAATCAGACTCAGAACAAGACCGTACAAAACCTTTACCCATTCGTCGAAATTGATTCCGCCCACACCTTGCTGAATGGCAATGGCCGCTCCGGACAGGCCGGCAATGAGGCTGTGGCTTTCACTGGTTGGAATTCCGAAAAAGGAGGCCGCTGTACTGTAAATAACAATAGACAACAAGGCCGCGCACAAGGCAATCAAAGCCTCATCTGTATGTTCTCCGAAGTCTACCATGTTACTAATAGTGGACGCCACCGAACTGTTAATCTGTGTCATAACAAAAACACCAAGGAAATTAAACCCTGCACTCATCAGGATTGCGGCCCTCACCGGCATACATCTGGTTGCTACACAGGTAGCAATGGCATTGGGCGCGTCCGTCCAGCCATTTACGAAAATAACCCCCAATGTAAGAACCACTGTAATAAACAGCACCGGATTTCTCACAACCTCCTGCCAGAAATTTATAAATGTCAATTCCATGCTCTCTTCCTCCGGTCTTTAAATTTCATTTGCAAATGCAGTAATGTTGTCTGTTTTTCCGATTACCACAATAATATCATCCCGGCGCAGACGATAATCCGGAATTACTTCAATATTCGTCTCATCTCCGTTCTCAATGGCAATGATGTTCAGCCGGTATCTCTGACGAATTTCTGTCTCTTCTATGCTTTTTCCAATCAAACGCTCCGAAATAGGTATCTGGCGAATTTCCACCTGGTTGCACAGAGAAACATATTCAAAAAAGTTATTGGACAACAGCTTCTTCCCAAGCCGCAGCGCCATATCCCGCTCCGGATATACCACTTCCGCACCAAGTTTTTCAAGCACGGCTCCCTGTTCAGGGCTTAATGCTTTTGCAATGACCCTGGGCACTCCCATCTCTATGACGCTCATGGTTGTCAATACGCTGACATCCACCTGTTCGCCAATGCAAATAATAACAACATCGCAATTTTGTATTCCGATTTCCTTTAAAGTATCTGCACTCAGGTTGTCTGCTACAAAAGCACAGTCCGTATACTGCCGTATTTCTCTTATCTTCTTTTCATCTTTGTCTACTGCAATGACTTCATTTCCTGATTGTGCCAGCATAGTGGCCAGCGCTTCTCCAAAGCGTCCCAGCCCAATCACTCCGTATGCTGCGTCTAGCTTCTTTTTCATTTTTATTTTCTCCTTTTTATCCTATTGCAACTTCTTCTTCTGAATATCTTGCTCTTGGCTCTGAACGGTTGACCCATATAGTAATCAAGGTGATGACTCCCACTCTTCCGGTAAACATCACAAGGATGATGACTACTTTTCCTGCCACACTAAGCCCCGGCGTAATTCCCGTGGAAAGTCCCACAGTTCCAAATGCAGAAACCACCTCAAATAAGAGCTGCATAAAACTCAGGTCCGGTTCCAGAATACACATAAAAAATACTGCAATGCATACTACAGTTCCTGAAAGAATGGTAATCATGAAAGCCTTTGAAATATTCTGCTCAGATATATTCCGCCGGAATGCATGCACAGTTCCTTTGGTACAGGTTCCTCTTATCTTCTGAAACATGATAAAAAAGGTACTTGTCTTGATACCGCCGCCTGTAGAACCCGGAGATGCACCGATAAACATCAGAATACACAGTACAAACAACCCTGCATTGGTAAATTCGCCAATGGGATAGGTGGAAAAACCAGCCGTTCTTGCAGAAACACTCTGAAAGAAGGCTCCCAGCCATGTAATATTTTCTGTTATTTTCAGCAGAACCGTTCCCACTGCAAGCAATACCACACTGGTAACAATGACCACTTTGGAATGAAGCGTCAATTCCCGGAAGCATCTCTGTTTCAGCAAATCCAGAATGACCAGAAAACCCAATCCGCCAAAAATAATCAGAATACTGGTGGTCATATTCAGTAAAACATCATTCTGATAAGGCGTCAGATTTCTAAGTCCTCCCAGAATATCAAAGCCCGAGTTGTTAAAGGCCGCAATGGAATGGAAAATGCTGATTCCTATGGCATGCAGTGTATCGTAATCCCTGCTGAAAACCAGAAAACTTAACACTGCTCCTCCCGCTTCAAAGCATAAAGTCATTAATAATACGGCCTTTACCAGTTTTACAATTCCCTTATAGGTGTCAATGTTTAAGGCTTCCTTTACCATCATCCGGCTTTTAAGACCAACCTTTTTTCTTGCCACCAGCATGAGACCTACTCCAAGGGACGTGACACCCAGGCCGCCGATTTGTATCAGAGCTGCAACAACTCCCTGTCCAAAGGCGGTAAAGTGGTCCGCTGTATCAATGGCAATCAGACCCGTTACACAGACCGCACTGGTAGAGGTAAACAGCGCGTCTATCACGGATACCTCTGCGCCGTCCTTTACAGATATAGGAAGGAGCAGCAAAATCATTCCGAGGAGAATGACGGCCGCAAATCCTCCCACAATCATTCTGCCGGGCGGCTGACTTCTTAAAAACATATTCATCTTTTTCATTTTTCTTTTCGTCCTGTCTTTTTTTTCTGAATCCTTTCTTTGTGTTCTTCCCACCATACCCATAAAGGTCCGGCAATACAAATAGAAGAATAACATCCTGAAACAAGTCCGGCCAAAAGAGGCAGTGAGAAATTCGTAATAGATTCCATTCCGTAAACAACTGAAACAATCAAAATAATAGCCGCACACAATACTACGGTAAATGCAGTATTAATGGAACGCTGCAGGGTTTCTGTGGTACTGATATCCACCAGCTCCGCCAGGGTATTCTTCTGCTTCACGCCGTTTCTGTGTTCACGTATTCTGTCATATAATACAATGGTATCATTGATAGAATATCCGATAATTGTCAGGGTAACTGCCACAAATGCATCGTTTACCGGAATCCGGAAAATTCCAAACACAAACAAGACTATCAGAATATCGTGAAGCAGCGCTATTACAGCTGTAACACCGGATGCAAGTCCTCCCAGAGCAGAAAACCGAAGGCGAATATATACCACAATAAACAGGAAAGACAGCACAATGGCAATGGCTGAATTTTTCAATGCCTTTGCACCGATATAAGGTTCTACTGCTGAAGTTTCTGAGGTTTCAAACTGATTGTCGTTTCCCTCATTAATAGCAGTTAAAATTTCTTTCTGCTGGTCAGGGGTCAGCCCGTTCTTTCCGGACAGCGTAATAACCAGATTCTTTTCTCCTGTAGCGGAATCTTCAGAGGTCTGTACATTCACACTTCTGTCCACAATCTCCTCTACCTTTTTCTGAATTTCTCCGGTATCTGCCTCTTTGCTGTATGTATACCGCAAGATAACTCCGCCGGTAAACTGCGTATCCAGCTTAATTCCGTTTACAGAACTCCATATGGTTCCCACGATGAGCATTGCCAGACTGGCCAGGAAGAAATACCTCTTTGCCTCTGCAAATTTCAGTATCTTTTTTTCCTTTTTTCTTCGGAACCATTTTTCTTTATTGAAGAACTTGTATCTTATTACAGAATTCAACATATATCTGGACATCCAGACGCCTGCCAGCAGATTGATAATTACACCGGTAAGCAGTGTATATCCAAAACTAAGCATGGTACCGGAACCAAAAATCATCAAAATTCCTGCTACTGCCGCGGTTGTAATATTTCCATCCAAGACAGAGGAAAATGCCCTTTTGTATCCATTCTTCACTGCAGTTCTGACGGAATTTCCTTTTTTCAGTTCTTCGCTGATTCGTTCACTGATAATAATATTGGCATCCACCGCCATACCAGCCGACAAAATCAGGCCTGCAATTCCCGGCAGTGTAATGGTATACTGAGGAACGGAAATAACCAGAACCTGCAGTGCGATCTGAAAGGCCAGTGTCAGGCAGCTTATCACTCCCGGAAGACGATACCAGCATATCATAAACAGACAAATCAGTATCATTGCAATTTCTGCTGCCAGCGCCATGGCATTTAAAGCCTTACCGCCAAGTGTGGGACTAATCGTACTGTAATTGGTCGTCTCCATGGAAAAAGGAAGAGCGCCTGAATTAATCTTGTCCGAAAGGCTCTGTGCTTCTTCTTTCGAGGACATACCTGTAATTTCTGCTTTGCCGCCTGTGATTTTGGCATTGACCGTGGGATTGGAAATCAGTTCTTCATCCATATAGATTCCCATATTCTGTCCCACAAGCTTTTCTGTGGCTTCTGCAAATTTCTTTGCACCTTCACTGCTGAATTCCAGTTCCACCACATATCGCTTCTGCTCATCTAAACCTACCTGGCTTCTGGAAATATCGGAGCCTTTTATATACACGGTATTGTCCGGACCGCGGAAGGTCAGTTCTGCCATTTCTCCAAGTTCCTGGATAGCTTCTTCCGGATTAAAATCTTTTTCATCCGACTTCCAGGGAAATCTCACAATCACATCCCCTGCTTTTTCATCTACCGTTACTTCCCTGTCTAAAATGTTCTGTGCGTCGAGACGTGTCTCAATAATCTCCCTGGCCATTTCCAACTGTTCCTCTGTTGGTTTTGTCTTCAGACCTGACGGTTCAAAAACAGCTTCCACACCGCCTCGGATATCAATTCCGAAACGCATGTCACGAATTCCTTTGATATCCTCTCCGCATCCGAAAACTGCAAGGCACACAAACAGAACGATTACTGCAAGAGCAACCCAAATATGTAATTTTTTATTTTTCATTTTTTCCCGCTTTCTTTATAACCTTTATTTTATAAAGTTCCGAAAGCAAGACTTCGTTTTTTTCCGTCTTTTTTTAATAGGATATAATACTCGCGCAGAAAACGCGCAAAAGAAAAGGAATAAAACTGAATGTACGACAAATAGACCCTCTTCAGACATACACCCAAAGAGAATATAAGAAATGCCAAAAGTTCCATGGAAAGTCTGTAAACATGTTTACGCTGCTCAAATTTCTGTGCAGAAAAAACTTCCTTCTGACTCTCCAGACGCATATAGTTCTCGTGAAGAATTTTCTTCTCCACATTATCCGTATACTTTGCTTCTGTCTGCATACCTGATCCGGATTCTTTCACAAAAACCTCCGAACCTTCGGACAGCAAAAAAGAAGGCAGAAAAATGCCAAACATAATCATTAACACAATTGCAACTGTTGATTTTAATCTGTGCTTCATTTTTCTCTCCTTCCTGTTTTTCACAAAGTATATAGAGAGTAACATTAAATGCATGATATGTCAATACATGATTTTCTTCTCTCCACTCTGTTCTATTGAAAAGAAACAGGACTCTGCCTTGTATCGTTCAGGTTTCCGAAAGAATCCTATACCAAGGCAAAGTCCTTTTATGTTACATATTTTTACTTTTTACAATCTGCCAAAGCATTAAGCCCTTTTCGCATTGATAGCTGCCTGAGCTGCTGCCAGCCTTGCGATAGGTACACGGAATGGTGAGCAGGAAACGTAGTCTAAGCCAATCTTATGGCAGAATTCTACAGAACTTGGGTCACCGCCGTGTTCTCCACAGATACCGATGTGTAAGTTTGGATTTACAGGTTTACCTAATTTGATAGCTGTTTCCATTAATTTACCAACACCAATCTGGTCTAATTTAGCGAATGGATCGTTTTCGAAGATTTTAGCATCATAGTAAGCATCTAAGAACTTACCAGCATCATCACGAGAGAATCCGTATGTCATCTGTGTTAAGTCGTTTGTACCGAAGCAGAAGAAGTCAGCGTCTTTAGCGATTTCGTCAGCTGTTAATGCAGCTCTTGGGATTTCAATCATTGTACCAACTTCGTAGTGTAATTCAATACCAGCTGCTGCGATTTCAGCGTCAGCTGTTTCAACAACGAATTTCTTAACGTATGCTAATTCTTTTGTATCTCCAACAAGTGGAATCATGATTTCCGGGCAAACGTTCCAGTCAGCGTGAGCTTTCTGTACGTTGATTGCTGCACGGATAACAGCTTTTGTCTGCATCTTAGCAATTTCTGGGTAAGTAACTGCAAGACGGCATCCGCGATGTCCCATCATTGGGTTGAACTCATGAAGAGAATCGATGATTGCTTTAATCTGTTCAACTGTTTTGCCCTGAGCATCTGCTAATTTCTTGATATCTTCTTCTGTTGTAGGAACGAACTCATGTAATGGCGGATCCAGGAAACGAATTGTAACTGGGTTACCTTCAAGAGCTTCGTATAATTTTTCGAAATCTCCCTGCTGTTCCGGAAGGATTTTCTCAAGAGCAGCTTCTCTTTCTTCTACTGTTTCAGAACAAATCATTTCACGGAATGCGTCAATTCTGTCACCTTCGAAGAACATATGCTCTGTACGGCAAAGACCGATACCTTCTGCACCAAGCTCACGAGCTTTGACAGCATCTGCTGGAGTATCAGCATTTGTACGAACTTTCATTGTTCTGTATTTATCAGCCCATCCCATGATTCTTCCGAATTCACCAGCGATTGTAGCATCTACTGTTGGGATAATTCCATCATAGATAGCACCTGTAGAACCATCCAGAGAAATGCTGTCTCCTTCATGGAATTCTTTTCCGCCTAATGTAAATTTCTTGTTTGCTTCGTCCATTGTGATATCACCACAACCGGATACACAGCATGTTCCCATACCACGAGCAACTACGGCTGCGTGAGATGTCATACCGCCACGAACTGTCAGGATACCCTGAGCGCTCTTCATACCTGTGATATCTTCCGGTGATGTTTCCAGACGAACAAGGATAACTTTTTCTCCTCTTGCAGCCCATTCAACAGCGTCATCTGCTGTGAATACGACTTTACCGCAAGCAGCTCCCGGAGATGCTCCAAGTGCTTTGGACATTGGTGTTGCAGCTTTTAAAGCAGCAGCATCAAACTGTGGGTGAAGCAGTGTATCTAAGTTACGTGGATCGATCATTGCAACTGCTTCTTCTTCTGTTCTCATGCCTTCATCAACAAGGTCACAAGCGATTTTCAGAGCAGCCTGAGCTGTTCTCTTACCGTTACGTGTCTGCAGCATATACAGTTTACCGTGTTCTACAGTAAATTCCATATCCTGCATATCTCTGTAGTGTGTTTCCAGAGTTTTGCAAACTTCTTTGAACTGAGCAAATGCTTCCGGGAATTTCTGTTCCATTTCGGAAATGTGCATTGGAGTACGAACTCCGGCAACAACGTCTTCACCCTGTGCATTTGTCAGGAATTCTCCGAACAGACCATTTTCACCTGTAGCCGGGTCACGAGTAAATGCAACACCTGTACCACAGTCATCGCCCATGTTACCGAATGCCATCATCTGTACGTTAACAGCTGTACCCCAGGAATATGGGATATCGTTGTCACGACGATATACGTTAGCACGTGGGTTGTCCCAGGAACGGAATACGGCTTTAACAGCTCCCATTAACTGCTCTTTAGCGTCAGCCGGGAAGTCTTCACCGATTTTTTCTTTATATTCAGCTTTGAACTGTCCAGCCAGAGTTTTCAGGTCTTCTGCTGTAAGTTCAACGTCAAGAGTAACACCCTTTTCTTCTTTCATTTTGTCGATAAGCTCTTCAAAGTATTTCTTACCAACTTCCATAACTACGTCAGAGTACATCTGGATAAATCTTCTGTAGCAGTCCCATGCCCAACGAGCATTTCCTGATGCTTCTGCCAGAGTTTCAACAACTTCTTCATTTAAACCAAGGTTCAGGATAGTATCCATCATACCTGGCATAGAAGCTCTTGCTCCGGAACGAACAGATACAAGAAGTGGATTTTCTTTATCTCCGAATTTCTTTCCTGTTACTTCTTCCATTTTAACGATAGCTTCCATGATCTGTTCCATGATTTCATCGTTAATCTTTCTTCCATCTTCATAGTACTGAGTACAAGCATCTGTTGTAATTGTGAATCCCTGTGGTACCGGAAGACCTAATTTTGTCATCTCAGCAAGGTTCGCACCTTTACCACCGAGAGTGTTTCTCATGGATGCGTCACCTTCGGTGAACATATAAACCCATTTTGCCATTTTGAACATTCCTCCTAAAAGTAGATACTAGAAAAATAAATTGTTCAGTCCTTATTTTTCCCGGTGCAGGCTAACTGCGCTCGCACACAATATATTTTATCATAAGAAGTCATATAGTCAAGCAAGATTTGTTAATTTTTTTGCAATTTTTCCTGATTTTCCCTTCTATTTCCGTCAAAATTCCACAATACAAAATTGCATTTCATAATATGAAATAAATGGACATAAAATCAGCCCGGACCCCCATCCGGACTGATTTTCCTTCTATATAAAACCTTCTCACAAAACCTGTATCTTATTTCTTTTTCATCTTCAAAACAAGATGTCGCGGCAGACCATTTACCATAATCGGCTGATAATCTCCCTGAATCAGTGGTTTGATATAATCCACAAAGTCTTTTGTCACATAGTTGGCCTCCCGGTTCATCCATTCTCTCGGAACCAGCTTCTCTTCATTGGCAATTCTATGCACATCATAAATTCCGGTAGCGCTCATATACGGGTCATCAGAAACACGGTCAATCACTATCATCTTTCCGGTGTCCCCTTCGTCTGCTGCTTTCACAGCAGCACCGCCTACCATAAAGGCCTCGTCAATATCCACTCTGGACGCCATATGGGAAGCGCTTCTCTGAAGAGTAGATAATTCCACTGCTCTTGTCTTGCAGCCGCACTCTGCTGCCAGGAAGTTAGCCAGATAGGTAGCGGTTCCCTGAAGCTGCTTGTGTCCGAAAGCGTCTACATAGTCTCCTACGCTGCCAAGTTCGCAGACATAACGTCCGTCCTCCAGCTTAATCCCCTCAGAAACAGCAATGACAATAGACGATTTCTTTTTCAGAAGTTCTTTCACCTTCTTTAGGAATTTGTCTATATCAAAGGAAACTTCCGGAAGATAGATTAAATCCGGTCCATCGCAGTCTTCGGTCTTGGCCAGCGCCGTGGCACCGGTGAGCCAGCCTGCATTTCGTCCCATAATTTCCATAATGGTAATCATGTTCTTTTTATAGGTAAGTCCCTGAGCATCCCGAATGACTTCCTTCGTGGATGCGCCAATGTATTTGGCCGCACTGCCGAATCCCGGCGTGTGGTCTGTAAGCGCTAAATCGTTGTCAATGGTCTTTGGCACTCCCAGAAACTTCTGGCTCTGCCCTGTCAGAATCGCATAATCTGACAGTTTCTTAATGGTATCCATGGAATCATTGCCTCCGATATAAATAAAGGCATCAATTTCCAGTTTGTTTAAAATATCAAAGATTTTTTCATAAATCTCTTTATCCTGATGAATCTCCGGCAGTTTAAAACGGCAGGAGCCCAGAAATGCGGACGGAGTCCTTTTTAAAAGTTCAATGTCAAGTTCGGAGTGAATCTGTGTGGACAAATCTACATACTGCTCATCCAGTAATCCCTGAATGCCGTGAAGCATACCGTATACCTTATCAAATCCACGCTCAATAGCATTCTTATACACACCTGCAAGACTGGAATTAATGACAGCTGTAGGTCCGCCTGATTGTCCTACAATAATATTTCTTTTTTTCGCCATTTCGCCCTCTCCTCCTTTTTTTGAAAACGGAATCTATTGAAGATTATAACAAAAAAAATCCATACATTCAATAGATATATGGATTTTTGCACATTATTTTTATGTTTTTTCAAAGTTTTTTATGTATTTCATACAACTTTTCCGGTTTATGCGGCATCAGCTGACAAATTATCACCACTGCCCCTCTTTCGTAAAATACCAAAAGGAGGCCATCGCTTTAAGCAATAGCCTCCAAAATTTCAGACTACCTTAAAATGTGAATTTTTCTTCAAAGTAATCTTTCAAGTCTTCAATCTTAATTCTTTCCTGCTCCATGCTGTCTCTGTCACGAACCGTTACTGCTCCGTCCGTCTCAGAGTCAAAATCGTAAGTTACACAGAACGGTGTACCAATTTCGTCCTGACGACGATAGCGTTTTCCAATGTTTCCTCTGTCATCAAATTCACAGTTGTATTTCTTGGAAAGCTGTTCAAATACTTTTAAGGCGCCTTCGTTTAACTTCTTAGACAGCGGCAGTACACCAATTTTCACCGGTGCCAACGCCGGATGGAAGTGAAGTACGGTACGTACATCATTCTTCTCTGCGTCCAGAACCTCTTCATCATAAGCGCTGCACAGAAATGCCAGTACCATACGGTCTGCACCAAGAGACGGCTCAATCACGTATGGAATGTACTTCTGATTTGTTTCATCATCAAAATAGGTCAAATCCTGTCCGGATACATTCTGATGCTGTGTCAAATCATAATCGGTTCTGTCGGCAATGCCCCAGAGCTCGCCCCAGCCAAAGGGGAACAGGAACTCTACGTCTGTAGTGGCCTTGCTGTAGAAACTTAATTCTTCCTGGTCATGGTCACGGTAACGGACTTCTTCGTCTTTTAATCCCAGACTGTGCAGCCAGTCTAAGCAGAACTGTTTCCAGTATGCGAACCACTCCAAATCCGTATCCGGTTTACAGAAAAATTCCAGCTCCATCTGTTCAAATTCGCGGGTACGGAATGTAAAGTTACCCGGTGTAATTTCGTTACGGAAGGATTTCCCAATCTGGGCAATACCGAAAGGCAGTTTTTTCCGGGAGGTTCTCTGAACATTCTTGAAGTTTACAAAGATACCCTGTGCGGTTTCCGGTCTCAGATATACGGTGTTTTTCGCGTCTTCTGTAACGCCCTGGAAAGTTTTAAACATCAGGTTGAACTGACGGATATCGGTAAAGTTGTGCTTGCCGCAGGTCGGACATGGAATCTGGTGCTCTTCGATAAAGTCTTTCATCTTTTCCTGGCTCCATGCGTCTACGCTTCCTTCGATTTCAATGCCTTTTTCAGCACAGAAGTCTTCGATAATCTTATCTGCACGGAAACGCTCATGGCACTCTTTACAATCCATCAGCGGGTCAGAAAAACCGCCCAGATGACCGGAAGCTACCCATGTCTGAGGATTCATGAGGATCGCACAGTCCACACCAACGTTGTAAGGGCTTTCCATTACAAACTTCTGCCACCATGCTTTCTTAACGTTGTTCTTCAGCTCAACTCCCAGGTTTCCGTAGTCCCATGTATTAGCCAGACCTCCGTAAATTTCAGAACCCGGATATACAAATCCTCTGGATTTTGCAAGTGCAACAATCTTTTCCATTGTCTTTTCCATTGTACAATCTCCTCTATTTCTACAGTTTATAAAATTTATTGCATTTTACTGATAGGGACTATTATACCTGTTAAATCTTATCTTTTCAACCTCTAAAAAGGGAGTTTTTTCACAGAATGAAATTAACAGTTGACAAAACACCCTCCCAAGTATAAAATACAAGCCATATCAGACAAGGGCGTCTTTTATGTGTTTTCGCATAAAAGGCGTCTTTTTGTTATATAAAAACAGGAATATAAAGGATATGGAGGTATTTGATTATGTGTTCAGTTATGGGATATTGTGACAGCGGCCTTCTTCTGGAAGAATTTCAGAAGTATTTTCAGAGAACGGTTTCCAGAGGACCGGATGACAGCCGCATAACAGATACGGGAAAAGGCTTTCTGGGCTTTCACCGACTTGCCATTATGGGGCTTACCCCTTCCGGTATGCAGCCCTTTTCGCTGCATGGAAATCATCTGGTGTGCAATGGAGAAATCTATGGATTCGAGCGGATAAAAAAACAGCTTCTGGGAAAATACAGCTTTGAGAGCGACTCAGACTGCGAAATCCTGCTGCCTCTGTATGAGGAATACGGCACCGATATGTTTGCCATGCTGGACGCAGAGTTTGCCTGTATCCTCTATGACAGCAAAACCCAGGAATACATTGCAGCCAGAGACCCCATAGGCATTCGCCCTCTTTACTATGGACGGGATTCAAAAGGGGTCATGGTTTTCGCCAGTGAACCTAAAAATCTGGTGGGTTTATGTGAACATATCATGCCCTTCCCACCGGGACATTTTTACAAAGACGGCAAATTCGTGTGCTACTGTGACATTGCAAAAGCCGAAAACTACAGTGCTGACGATATGGAAACCGTATGCCAAAAGATTCATGACAAGCTCACTGCCGGAATTGAAAAGCGGCTGGTCGCCGATGCCAAGGTCGGTTTTCTCCTGTCCGGCGGTCTGGATTCTTCCCTGGTCTGTGCCGTGGCAGCACAAAAAAGCCAGGTTCCTATCCGCACCTTTGCCATTGGCATGAAGGAAGACGCCATTGATTTGAAATATGCCCGGCAGACAGCCGATTATATTGGCAGTCAGCACACGGAGGTCATCATCTCCAAGAAAGAGGTTCTGGCTTCCCTGGAAGAAGTCATTCAGCTCCTGGGCACTTTCGATATCACCACGATCCGCGCCAGCATTGGTATGTACCTGGTATGCAAAGCCATTCATGAACAGACAGACATCCGGGTTTTGCTTACCGGAGAAATTTCTGACGAATTATTCGGCTACAAATACACCGACTTTGCCCCTTCACCGGAAGAATTTCAAAAGGAATCACAGAAGCGGATTCGGGAACTGCATATGTATGACGTGCTCCGGGCGGACCGCTGCATTTCCGTAAATTCTCTGGAAGCAAGGGTTCCCTTCGGGGATTTGGACTTTGTACGCTACGTCATGAGCGTAAATCCAAAACTAAAAATGAACACTTACGGAAAAGGAAAATATCTACTGCGCCGCGCCTTTGAAAAAGGCCGGTATCTGCCCCCTGAGATTCTCTGGAGAGAAAAAGCTGCATTTTCAGACGCAGTGGGGCATTCTATGGTAGATTATCTGAAAGAATATGCAGACACTCAATACACCCAGAAAGAGTTTGAAGAGAAGCAAAAGGGCTATGCCCACGCACAGCCCTTTACCAAGGAATCCCTTTTGTACCGGGAAATTTTTGAAAAATATTATCCAGGACAAAGCCGGATGGTGGCAGACTTCTGGATGCCCAACAAAGCCTGGAAAGGCTGTAATGTAGACGACCCTTCCGCCAGAGTCCTGTCCAATTACGGTGCAAGCGGAGCCTAAATCTCTGTGGGATACCGGTTGTCAAAGCAAGCTTTGCAAAGAGGCAGACCTTCTGCCATAGCAGCCAAATCCTCCACTTTCATATATCCCAGGGAATCCGCACCAATCATCCTGCGGATTTCCTCCGTGGAGTGGGACACTGCCAGAAGCTGTTTATTGGAAGGCACGTCTGTTCCATAATAGCAGGGATAGAGAAAGGGAGGAGAGCTAATGCGCACATGCACCTTTCCGGCACCTGCCTGTTTTAAAAGCCGTATCAAATTGGCAATGGTGGTTCCCCGGACAATGGAATCGTCTACCAGAACAAGGTTCTTTCCTTTGACTGCCTGCTCCAGCACGCTGAGTTTCAGACGCACACTGGATTCCCGCTCCTCCTGTGTAGGTTTGATAAAGGTTCTTCCCACATAACTGTTTTTGTAAAAAGCCATTCCAAAGGGAATACCGGAGGCTTTGGCATACCCCTGTGCCGCAGTAATGCCCGAATCCGGCACGCCTGCCACCATGTCTGCCTCTGCGGGATAAACTTTCGCCAGGGCTTCTCCTGCTTTTAACCTGGATTCATAGACCGAAACCCCATCGATTTTGCTGTCCAGTCTGGCAAAATAAATGTATTCAAAAACACAGTGCGCCTGCTGCTTCTGACACAATTCCGTGTTGGAAAATACCTGCCCCTCGGAAATTGTCACAATTTCACCAGGACGGACATCACGAACAAACTCTGCACCAATGGCAGAAAGTGCACAGCTTTCCGAAGCAAATATATATGCCTCTCCCCGTTTGCCCAGACAGAGCGGCTTCAATCCCAGAGGGTCTCTTACGCCGATTAATTTCTGAGGACTGGCTATCACCAGGCCATAGGCGCCCTTGATTTTCTCTGCCGTCCGTAAAATTGCTTCTTCCACAGTTCTGGTATTCACTCTTTCTCTGGCAATGTAGTAGGCAATGACTTCTGAGTCCGTAGTGGTCTGGAAAATTGCACCGCTTTTCGCCAATTCTTCTCTCAGTTCCTTTGTATTCACTAAATTTCCGTTATGAGCCAGAGCCAGAGTACCCTTGATATAATGCAGCACTAAAGGCTGGGCATTATTTAACGCAGCCGCCCCTGTGGTAGAATACCGCACATGGCCGACACCCAGGTTTCCTTTCAGTTCTCTTAAATTTTCTTCTTTAAAAACTTCGTTTACAAGCCCCATGCCGCGATGTACATGCATATTTCCCACAGGCCCCTTTGTATCGCAGACGGCAATACCGCAGGATTCCTGTCCTCTGTGCTGCAGGGAAGACAGTCCGTAATAAACGGAATTTGCCACCTGTTCTCCTGCCGGGGCGTAAATACCGAATACGCCGCAGGCTTCTTTTATACGTTCTTCCAATGTTTTTTTCTCCTTTCCGCAGAAACGCAAAAAGACGCCTTGGATTTTCTCCAAAGCGCCTTTGCTTTACGATTAAGTAGTATACTCGAAATTCTGAATTTGTCAATCCCGTTTTCTCAATAATTTTCTTTCTGATAGAATCTTCCCAAAAGCGTATCTGTTTTCACCACATTTACAAATGCGTGAGGGTCTGCCTCCATCACCTTTTCGGTAAGGACTTTCGCCTCCATCGTTGATACCACGGAATATATCATTTTCCGCTTGGTATTGGAATACATACCCGTTGCTGTAAATTCCGTAGCGCTGTGGTTGGTAACCTCATAAATGGCCTGGTATACAGCTTCCGGTTCGTCCGTGATCACAAACAGCGTGACTTTCTTATACGTCTGATACAGCAGGTGAATCATCTGCGTGGAAGCATACTGAAAAATAATGGAATACAGAGCTTTGTCCCAGCCGAACAAATATCCTGCAACCAAAAGCACCATGGCATTTCCCAGAAGAATATAATTCCACACGTCCTTATTCTTCTTTTCCGCAAAATAAATGGCAATAAAATCCGTTCCTCCTGTAGAAGCGCCGCCGATTAACGCAATACTGATAGCCGCACCGTTAATCAACCCACCAAACACACTGATAAGCAGAATATCCTGGGTAATCGGTACGGAGGGTATTGCATCCGTAAGCACACTGGTAGCTATAATCAGCAAACTGGTGGTTATGGTAAAACGCTTGCCGATTGCCTTAAAGCTGATGATAGCCGGAATGGCATTCAACGCAAGGCTGATAGGGGAAAAAGGAACGGCAATAGCAAAAAAGCGGTCACAGATAGTCTGAAACAGCAGTGTCACTCCGTTAAATCCTCCCGGATACAATCCCCCTGCCCGCACAAAGGTCTTGATGTTCACAGCCATAATCACAGCGCCGATTAGACCAAAGATAATTCTCTTGGCTTCTCTTTTGGGGTCTATGTTTGTATTCACGTTTACACTCTCTTTCTTCTCCACGTTTTTTACAGCATATGTGCACGGAGTTCTTCCGGAGTCTCAAGGCTTAAATAAGCAGGTGCCACGTCAAATACGGTCTTGCAGCCTGTCTGTCCTTCCCGGCTCATGCGGTATGCCGCTCTTGCATATGCAGCAATGACAGAAGAAGTAAATTCTGGGTTGGAATCCAGCTTCAGACTGTATTCCACTACATGCTTATGCTCATCTTCCCACCCTGTGCTACCTGTACGGATAACAAAACCGCCGTGAGGAAGCCCTGCATGGTTGGCTGCCATTTCTTCCGCAGTAATGAAATGTACGGTTGTATCATACTCGTCAAAATAGTTTGGCATGGTTTTAATTTCGTTTTCAATCCTTACTTTGTCTGCACCGTCCTCAGCTACTACGAAGACTTCTCTTGTGTGCTTCTGGCGTGTGGTGAGTTCCGGATTTTCTCCGTTTCTTACTGCTTCCAGTGCGCTTTCCACAGGAATGGTATACTGTCTTGCGTCTAAGACTCCTTCAATTCTTCTCACTGCATCGGAATGGCCCTGACTGACACCTTTTCCCCAGAAGGTATAATCCTTACCTCCCGGCAAAATCGCATTGGCGTATAAGCGGTTCAGAGAAAACATACCCGGATCCCATCCCACAGAAATCATGGCTGTCTTATTTCCTTTCTTTGCCGCTTCATCTACAGCTGCAAAGTGTTCCGGAATTCTTGCGTGTGTATCAAAACTGTCTACAACGTTAAAATACTGTGCAAACTCCGGTGTCTGTACCGGCAGGTCTGTAGCGCTTCCGCCGCAGAGAATCAGCACGTCGATTTCATCTTTCATACTCACAGCCTGGTCTACATGATATACCTTTGCTGTCTCTGTAAGAATCTTTACCTCTTCGGGATTTCGTCTGGTAAAGACAGCAACCAGTTCCATATCCGGGTTATGTTTCACTGCGCACTCCACACCACGGCCTAAGTTTCCATATCCTAAAATACCAATTCTAATACTCATGTCACACTCTCCTATCTGTTTGTAGCCTGTATTTTCTCTTTCAGAATATATCAAATATCCTTTCTTTGTCAATGCCTGATTGAAAAAAAGGGCTGCGCAGAAGCGCAGCCACTTTTTTGTTATACCATGGTTGATTTAGTGATGGAACAGGCGAATTCCGGTAAACGCCATAACCATATTGTATTTGTTGCAGGTCTCAATAACCGCGTCATCTCTGACTGAGCCTCCCGGCTGTGCAATATAAGCTACACCGCTTTTGTGTGCGCGCTCAATGTTGTCAGAGAATGGAAAGAAGGCGTCAGAGCCAAGGGTCACTTCCTGAAGGGTATCCAGCCATGCTCTCTTTTCCTCTCTGGTAAAGACTTCCGGTTTCTCGGTAAATGTTTTTTCCCACGCACCGTCAGCCAGCACGTCCATGTATTCCTCGCCAATATAAACGTCAATGGCATTGTCTCTCTCTGCACGGGTAATGCTGTCTTTAAACGGAAGGTTCATAACCTTCGGGCACTGTCTTAACCACCAGTTGTCTGCTTTCTGTCCTGCCAGACGGGTACAGTGTACACGGGACTGCTGTCCAGCGCCTACACCGATGGCCTGTCCGTCTTTGACAAAGCATACGGAATTAGACTGTGTATATTTCAGAATTATCAGAGAAATCTTCATATCTCTTTTTGCTTCTTCGGTAAGTTCTTTTTTTTCTGTCACCAAATTGGAAATCAGTGCATCGTCAATAGCCAGTTCCTGACGTCCCTGCTCAAAGGTAACACCAAAGACCTGCTTGTGTTCCAGAGGAGCCGGTACATAGTCCGGGTCAATTTCAATGACATTGTAATTGCCTTTTTTCTTCTGTGCCAGAATTTCCAGGGCTTCTTCTGTGTAGCCCGGCGCAATGACACCATCGGAAACTTCTCTCTTAATGAGCATAGCGGTATCTTTATCGCACACATCAGAAAGGGAAATGAAGTCACCAAAGGAAGACATACGGTCTGCGCCCCTGGCTCTTGCGTAAGCACAGGCAATGGGAGAAAAGTTTTTCCAGTCCATATCGTCTACCCAGTAAATTTTTGCCAGAGTTTCCGTAAGCGGAAGTCCTACCGCTGCGCCTGCAGGGGATACATGCTTAAAAGAAGTTGCCGCCGGAAGACCTGTGGCTTTCTTTAAGTCTCTGACTAACTGCCAGCCGTTAAACGCGTCCAGGAAATTGATATATCCCGGTTTTCCTGACAATACTTTAATAGGAAGTTCTGCACCCTCTTCCATGTAAATTCTGGAAGGTTTCTGATTCGGATTACAGCCGTATTTCAAAGCTAATTCTTTCATAACAAAGTTCTCCTTTCCCGTTTCTTATTTATTTTTATTCACAATTCTGGTTTCATACTTGCCTGTTTCAATATCAATAAAACGCACAAACAGAGAAACTTTGTTGTCCTCATTGAGACTGCTCCATACCTGCTCTGTAAAAGCGTCAATTTCATTTGGAATACTTACCAGCTTCGGTTCGCCTTCAAAACTTGGCAGCGGATTGCCGTCATGCATATAAGTATGAATAAAATGGCCCTCTCCTGCCACCGGATTTTCGTAAGCGAAGGTATAGCGGTTGCAGGCCTCCGGATTTCCATTGTTGCTCTTTAAAATGGACATGGCATAATTGTATTTCCCGCCTTCCACATGCATAATACCGGAAATACGAGGGGTATAGTTTGGTCCGTCCGGCTCAAACTCCCTACATCTCAAGGACTGCTCAAAAGTCATCTGTTTGTCCATGCCTTCATAAATTGTATCGGTCTGGTCTCCGTTTGTCACAATGGTTTTGTTTCCCAATACACGCACAGGCGCGTAGATAATCAGACTTGGATCCACTAATTTGGAAGGGTCAAAGGCCTGTGTGCGGATGCCTTCTCCTTCTTCTACAAATACGCGGTTTCTGCTGTTTTCACTTCTTCCCATAATGAAGTAAGCGGCAACGGCCTTTTTTCCGTCCTCTGATTTTCCCAGCACAATTCCTCTGCCCGGATACGCATTGTCTCTCAATTCTTTTTCCAGTGATAACATTTCCATGAACATTTCTCCTTTTCCTGCTGTTCTATGATAAGATGAAATCCTGCCCGGAAGACTTTTCCCTTTCCACAGCGTCTTCTGACCTTCCCGTGAAATAAGAAAAAGCCCACTTTCCGAGCATATGTGCCCAGACGGTCGGCTTCTGCGGCTTATACTCCCCGTGGTCATTTCCACTTCCGTCAGTCATATAAGCACTTAAAACATACCATTTTGCAAAAGGGTTGTCAATCCCCTTTTCTGTCCTTTTCCCTTCTTGTTTTTAATTTTTTCCCAAGTATCAGCCGGGGCAGTCCCCCATAAAGCTCTGCTTCTGCCAGGATTTCATAACCTGCTCCCTGCATATTCTTCAGGCTGAAGCGGTTATCCGGGTGCACGGTACAAAGACAATACCACTGACTTAAGTCCCCGCGCTTTTTCAATGCTTCTTCTGCCGCCTCAAGCATCTTCCTCTGCAGTCCGTTTCCACAGAAAACTTTCTTTACAGCCGCCGTATCCATGTATACCAGATGTTCCCGCTCTTGTTCAGAAAGGGCTGTATACTCTGCCATGTATTCTTCCTTTTCCTCAGGAAAGAGCACGGCAAAAAAACCTGCCGCTTCCCGACTTTCCCGCTCTCTGGCCAGAATCACAAAACTGTTTCCCAGAAGCGCGTCTAACAGACAGGCTCTGTCTCCCGCTGCAAACCATTCCTTTTTCTGTACGTTTCGGGCAGCGTCTTCCATAATTTCCACCAGTTCCTCTATCTGCTCTGCCCCTGCCATTTCCATGACAAATTCCATTTTTCCGCCTTCCTCCTTGCTTTTTTCATCTGAAAATTATATGATACTTTTAGCTTTTCATCAAGAGAAGCCTGACTGTTTTTTCATTCAGGATTTACCGCACCGCAGCTATGCGGAGAAAAGGAGTTTTTATGGAAATCGAACGCAAATATCTGATTCATCAACTTCCCAAAGAACTGGAAACCTTTCCCTCCAGAAAAATCCAGCAAGCCTATCTCTGTATCAATCCGGTTGTCCGTATTCGCAGACAGGACGACGATTATTATCTGACCTACAAAGGAAAAGGCATGATGGTACGGGAGGAATACAATCTCCCCCTGACCAGGGAAGCCTACCAGCATTTAAAAGAAAAGGCGGATGGCCTTGTGCTCTCCAAAACCAGGTATCTGCTTCCCCTTCCCAATGACCTGACCATTGAACTGGACGTTTTTGACGCTCCCTATGAAGGTCTTTGGCTGGCAGAGGTAGAATTTTCCACAGAAGACGAGGCAAATGCCTTTGTTCCCCCTGCCTGGTTCGGGGAAGATGTGACTTTCTCCTCTGCCTATCACAACAGCACCTTATCTTCAGGCAAAAAAAGGGGCTGACTTCAGCGGCTATCTGCTCCAGGCCGTATCCACGGAATGCGATCCGAATACAGCCTGGGCAGATAACTCACCAAACCACGTTTCACCAACGGCTTTACTTTGCCGCTTTCTCGGCGTATTCTGTCAGTACCAGTTCTTCATACGGCGCCGGCTGCTCCAGTTCCCCTGCGCTTTCCAGAATATCTTCCAGAAGTTCAAAACTCTCCTGTTCAAAAATAAGATTTTCTTTCCAGGTATCCTGTTCCTGATAACGCTTCACAATAGCCGTAATGGTTTCCAAATCGTTTTCTTCAAACTGAGGTTCAATCATAGCAGCAATTTCTTCCGGGGTATGAGAATTCACATAATCCATCCCCTTTTGCAGCGCCCGGACAAATCCCTGAATCAGCTCTGGATTCTCTTCAATATAACTCTCTTTTGCGCTGTAAGCCGTATAGGGCACATAACCGGATTCCACACCGCAGGACGCTACCACATAACCGGCTCCTTCCTGTTCCAACATGGTGGCCGAAGGTTCAAACTCCACGCTGAATTCCCCCTGTCCACCGGAAAAAGCCGCTGCCGTAGAGCCAAAGTCTATACTCCGGTCAATGTTCATATCTTTTTCGGGGTCCATACCTTTTTCTTTCAAAATATATTCAAAAACCATTTCCGGCATACCGCTTTTGCGTCCTCCCAGAATATCTTTTCCCTTTAAGTCCGTCCATTGAAAATCCGGCATTTCTTCTCTTGCCACAAGAAAATTTCCGGCTCTCTGGGTAAGCTGGGCAAAATTCATCACCTTGTCATTCGCCCCCTGCTGATACGCATAAATCGTTGCTTCAGAACCCATAAAACCAATATCAGCCTCTCCTGACAACAGTGCAGACATGACTTTATCAGCGCCGAAACCGGTTACCAGTTCCAGTTTAATGCCCTCTTCCACAAAATATCCCTCTTCGATGGCCACATACTGAGGCGCATAGAACACAGAATGAGCCACCTCATTTAATGTCACCTTTGTCAATTCTTCCTTTGTATCCTCTTTCCCGTTCTCCTTGTTTGTTCCGCAGCCTGTAAGTCCCATGCTCAGGCACAAAAGGGCTGCAAAAAGCATGCTTACTTTCTTTTTCATAATCTCTCCCCCAAAATTCAAAAATCCCGCAAAACCTGCCGTAGATTCTGCGGGTATACTATACTCTATGATACGGGGAAAGATTGGATACAAAGACTACAGTTTCGGCACCTTTTTTTCCTTTTCTTTCAAATATCTTTTTACGCCCTCCACATCCGTATAGGCAAAGTGACGCAGTTCATTTTCCGCAAGCTGTCCCAGTTCTTCCAGATCAGAACTTCCGGTAAAGGGACAGATTGGTTTCAAATCTTCTTCTGTCAGTCCTAATTCCTCCATCTGTTCTTTGGTAATATACTGGCTCACCTCAATTTTGTTGCAGGCTTTGCAGTGGTACACCGTAAAAATCTCTCTGCTTATCATGTTTTCTTACTCCTTTTTTCTCACTTTTGGTTCTTTGTCTTATTTTAGTATATTTCCTTCTTTTTGTACAGACCGGAACCTTCAGAAAACAGGCTCTATTTTTTTCCGGGAAATCTCTTCTCCGGCAAAAAAAACTGTGCTAAAATAGAACAAATCCTGTATATTTTATCTCAGAAAGGAAGGGTTCTTTATGACATTAGGTTTTATCGGATGCGGTAATATGGCCTCCGCCATTATTTCCGGCATTCTGGAAAAAGAAATTGTAAAAAAAGAGGAAATTTTCGCCTCCACAAAATCCGAAGTTTCCGCCCAAAAAATCACGGACGCTCTGGGTATCTCCTGCTCCACGGATAATCTCGCAGTGGCAAAAAAAGCCGATTATCTCTTTCTCTGTATCAAACCCCAGTTCTGTGGGGATGTAGCGGAAGAAATCCGGGACTGCCTGCCTGACGGACAGGTTCTGATTTCCATTATCGCCGGAAAAAATCTGGACTGGCTGCAGGAAAAATTCGGAACAGACAAAAAAATCATCCGCACCATGCCCAACACCCCTGCTCTGGTGGGAGAAGGCATTACCGGCGTCTGCCCAAACCTGTTTGTATCCCCGGATGAAATCCGTCAGGTGCTGACCCTGCTGCGCTCTTTCGGACGTGCTGACGTAGTGACAGAACCGATTCTGGATGTTGTGGGGGCTGTCAGCGGAAGTTCTCCCGCTTTTGTCTTTCTGTTTATTGAAGCCCTTGCAGACGGGGCTGTAGCGGAAGGAATGCCCAGAAAACAGGCTTATGAATTTGCCTCTCAGGCTGTTCTTGGAAGTGCAAAAATGGTGTTGGAAACAGGAATCCATCCCGGCGCTTTGAAAGATATGGTATGCTCACCTGCCGGAACCACCATTGAAGGCGTAAACGTGCTGGAAAAGGAAGGCATGCGCAGTGCAGTCATGGACGCTGTACGGGCTTGTATTGCAAAGACAAAAAAGCTGTAAGACTGCAAAAAGGGGCTGCGCACTATGATTCGTGCGTCAGCCCTAAAATCAGATTGTGAACCAAGTCGCTATTCGCCAACAATTGCTGCCCCAATCTGGCTGTATATATTCTCTGCGTCCAGAATATGAAAGGGCTCTGTATCATGATTTCCCTCTGCACCGGCAGTCACCAGAATGTATTCCTGCCCTTCCACTTCAGCCAGACTGGCCAGGCACAGTCCTGCTGCAGAAGTAAATCCCGTTTTTCCACCTAAAATTTCGCCGTCTGTCACTTCCAGGCTGTCTTTTTTCTCATACATGGTACTTTCAAAGGTAATCCCTTCCGGGTACTCCTGGGTTGGAGCTGTGGTATAGGAACGAGTGGTAAAGACCTGATAAAAAGTCTCGTTCTTTAAAGCGTATTCCAGCAAAACCAGAATGTCCTGTACCGTAGAATAGTGATTCTCATCATGGAGACCTGAGGCATTGACAAAGTTCGTATTTGTCATTCCCAGCTCTTTTGCCTTCGCATTCATTTTTTGTACAAATCCCGCCTCATCCCCGGCTATTTCACAGGCCAGAGCCATACAGCAGTCTGCGCCGGAGGGCAGCATTAACCCATACAGAAGGTCTCTTACCGAAACCGACTCTCCCGGCTTGAAGCCAGCCATAGAAGCCCCTCTTTCGTACAGGGCCAGTACCTCATCTACGGGAATCACAATACTTTTATCCAAATCCTCGAATTCTTCAATGGCTACCAACGCTGTCATAATTTTCGTCATAGAAGCCGGATAAATCCTCTCCTCCGGGCTTTTAGACGCCAGCACCTTCTGATTCTTCAAGTCTTTTACAATAGCCGCCTTACTGTAAATATTCATATCAATTTTTACATTCAGACGCTCTTCCAGTTTTCTCTTTTCCTCTGCTTTTCGTTCTTCCTCTTCCTGCTTTTTCTGCGCTTCTTCCCTTTCTATCCGCAGCTTTTCCTCCTGCCTCTGGTCATATTCCCGCTTTAGGGAAATGCCTCCGAATATGGCTGCAAAACCTGCCAGTGAGCAGGTACACACTATGGCCAATTTTCTTCTTAACTGCTTCTTTCGCTGTTCCTTCCTCATAATTCTCCGCCTCTTTTTTGTGCGAAAACACCCTTTCCACACAACCGTCTTGTGCAAAAAGGGCATTCTCCTAGTAAATAGCGAGAGGGGGATTCGAACCCTCGACACTACGGGTATGAACCGTATGCTCTAGCCAACTGAGCTATCTCGCCATGTTCTGTTCTTCTGTTTTTTGGCAAAAGAATGGGACCTATAGGGCTCGAACCTATGACCCTCTGCTTGTAAGGCAGATGCTCTCCCAGCTGAGCTAAGATCCCATTTGATTTTATGTCTTTCGACAAGTAGCGAGAGGGGGATTCGAACCCTCGACACTACGGGTATGAACCGTATGCTCTAGCCAACTGAGCTATCTCGCCATGTTTTGTTCTTTTGTCTTTTAGCAAAAGAATGGGACCTATAGGGCTCGAACCTATGACCCTCTGCTTGTAAGGCAGATGCTCTCCCAGCTGAGCTAAGATCCCGTTCTGTGTCAGCCGTATCGCTGACTGCTTTGCTATTATATACTGAAATTCCATGAATTGTCAACACCTTTTTTCAAATTTTTTCAAAAACTTCAATTTTTTTAAATTTATCCCCTTTTCAAGGGGCATTCCTTCGCCGGCAATCCGCAAGACTGCTGCATTTTCAGCCAATGTGTCTGTCTTTCGGATTGCCTTGTGAAGGCACAGCCCCGTATTTTTTATTCCGCCTCCCGCATTCTTTCCACCACGCTCTTCTTCTGGCTCTGACGGTAAGCGACCAGCGAAATTCCTCCTGCCACCAATGCAAACACCGGCAGCATTATCAGAAACGGAATGGCTGTATAGCGATAGGCAAAGCACATGATTACATTGTTTAGGGCACTGACAACGAAATAGGCGATGATGCTTCCTGCTGTCACACTGATAACGCCCGAAATCAACAGATGATACCCACTCTCCCACAAGAGCATTTTCCGTACCTGTTCCTTTGTCATGCCAATGCTCTGCATGACGGCCAGCTCCTGCCGTCTGGACAAAATACCCGTCAGCATCGAATTGGCAAAATTCAGAATTCCAATCATGGCAATTGCGGCACAAAGCCCGTATCCCACCGCCGACACTCCGTCAATCATGCCGGAAAAGTCTGCTTTCACACTTTCTTTGGACAGATACCCCATGGACGTGTTCTCCTCTTCTGTATAGTATTTCAGATATCTGTCAAAAGCTTCTGCATTCTCTGACTCCACGGTATAAGATTTTGCAAACATGACGGCTTTGGGGCACTTCTTCATTTCTTCCAGCGGAAGAATGGTGGTAATGGCATTGATGGAATACGCATGGAGGTTCATACTGCCTGGAAGGGCTTCCACGATGGCCATAACCTCATACTCTTTTTGTTCCAGGTTGGTAAGACCAGACCCCAGTGCCTCTCCGTTTTCATCATATTCTATTTTCTGTTCTGTCCGAGAGGTGGGTGTCTGCAGCACAAGTTTATCTCCCGGCTCATAAAAGCTGTCGCCCTTTTCCGCATTGTCTGTGCAGACACTCTCCTGTAAAATCACATACTTTCCGCTTTTGAATTTTCCCAAATCAATGGTGCCTTTTATTGCTTTCAAATGTTTCAGCATGGATTCTGAATATCCATAGCGGTTCTCATTCAGAGCCATTTCTCCCCTGCCCATTTTTTCTTTATCTTCCTCTCTCGCTCTGTAATAAGAGCCTGTATCTATCTTTCCCTCTTCATCCAGCTTCCGGAATTCCTCCTGCCCTTTTTCGGACAAAAGATGTTCGGAATTCAAATACCAGAGTTCCGAAGCGCCTGTAATTCCCTGCTGACTGTCTGCCCCCTGCACATAAGCTTCATCAATCTGAAAGTCCATGACTCTGAGAGAAGCGCTGGTCCAGTTGGTATTTCCAATCATGTAATCTCCTGCTATCCGCTCCTCCAAATACTGTTCTATCCGAAAGCTGCCCAAAACCGTCATAACCAATTCCAGCAAAATCACGCTCAGAGAAATCGAGGTAATCACTAACACGGTTTTCTTTTTGTTTCTTCCCAGATTGGAAAAGGCCATTCTGGCAATTTGGGCACCCTTTTGGGACTTCTTGATTCGTTTTCGTTTCAGGCCGCCTTCCGTATAGCGCACTGCCTCTATAGGAGATACATTTCCTGCAATTTTTACTGGTTTGCGGCAGCTGACAAACACGGTCAGCAAAGAGAACACACCGCCGAACACCAGTATCCAAATGTTGAAATAAAAGCTGCCGCTGCCTGTGAATGTACTGATTTTTGCCAGCATGGGAAGCAAAAGCTGTCCCAGAAAATACCCCAGCATCACTCCTAAGGGAATCCCCACACCGCACAGCTTCCACACCTGCCGGCAGACCAGTTTCTGCAGCTGCTTTTTCGTAGTTCCAATGGTTTTCAACAGTCCGTAAAACCGGATATCCCGGAGAATGGAAAGCTGAAAAATATTATAGATAATCAGGTATCCTGTCACCAGAATCAAAGAGAAAACTGCCGCAAACAGAACCATACTTTCCATATCCAGCTTCTCTGTTCTGGAAGTCATATAGGCCCAGTTGACCCCATAGCGAATGGTATCTGTACCGGACATTTTCGTCTCATTTTCCGGTGTATAGCCTGCCTCTTTGATAGCCCGGATAACCTTATCCTCAATATTTCCGGCATTGTGAAAATACAGATTGCCATTTACCAGTCCCTGCATATCTCCGGTTTTTTCATAATGTTTTAAAAAGTCTTTTTCTGTATAATTTCCCTTTACCTTTTCCCAGTATGCCTTTGAAATATAAAGTTCACTGGCATGGGAAATCTCGCTTCCTTCATACCAGCCGGAAAGAGTAAATTCCTGCTTCATGTTCTTATCCATAAAGGTATATTCAAGCGTTACCTTTTCGCCGACTCTGGCCGGGATTTTCAGTTCCTTCAGGGTAATGGTATCCATGAGAATCTCGTCTTCCTCCTCCGGATAAGCGCCTTCTTTTATCTTTACAAAAGCCCCCTCCAGCTCTTCTTTGCTTCCTGCCAGACGGATTTCCCCCTGCCTCTTTTTCAGGTTATCTGCTATTCCAAGAAAAATGTTCCAGGACGACGAATCCACCTCAGAAGACTTGGAAATCTTCTCATACTGTTCCATGGTCACGGCTTTTAAACCTGCGTGAAATCTTCCTCCTACCTCCTGCATGGTCTGCTCCTGCAGCATCTGCATCATGCCGAATCCCATGGAAAAAACGGCGGTAAACAAAAGGGTAGTCAGACAGATAGCCGCAACGGCGAAAAGGTTCCGCATACGGCTCTGCTTCATAGTTCTGATGGAAAGCTTCTGTATGATTTTTTTGTTGTTATTCCTCATAAATCCTCACCCCCGGATTTGACGATTTTGCCGTCCTCAATGCGGATAATCCGGTCACAAAGCTGGGCCAGGGTTTCAGAATGAGTAATCATGACGATGGTCTGGGAGAACCTGGAATTGGTCAGTTTTAAAAGACCCAGAACCTCTTGCGAGGTCTTCGAGTCCAGGTTTCCGGTCGGTTCATCGGCCAGCAAAATACTGGGTTTTGAAGCCAGCGCCCTGGCAATGGCCACCCTCTGCTGCTGCCCGCCGGAAAGCTGATTCGGCAGGCTGTAGCGCTTCTCTTCCATACCTAAGGTGCGGATAATTTCATCCACATACGCTTTATCCGGCTCCTCCCCATCCAGTTCTATGGGAAGTACGATATTCTCATACACATTGAGCACCGGCACCAGATTGTAGTTCTGGAATACAAAGCCGATGTTGCGCCTTCTGAAAATTGTAAGCTGGGTTTCATTCAGAGAAAAAATGTCCTTTCCGCCCACAAATACTTTCCCTTCTGTAGGATAATCCAGACCGCCCAGCATGTGAAGAAGGGTGCTTTTTCCACTGCCAGAAGTTCCCACCACAGCTGCAAATTCGCCTTCTTCCACGGATAAATTCACCCCGTCCAGGGCCTTTACCCGACCGGTATCTTTTCCATAATATTTTTTCAGATTCTCTGTCTTTAAAATTTCCATAGAGCAAACTCCTCTCCTGTTGTCTTTCTATCTTTGATTCTACAGAGAAAATCTGACATTCCTCTGACAGTTTCCAAAAAAGTTCTGACAAAACTGTCAGAACTCCTTCCGCCTTTGTCACCCCAGAAACAGAAAAACCGAGAAACATGTCCCGCCTCTCCTGCCTTTGGCGACTGTAATATATCCTTTTTCACTTTGTAAAATCACCTGTGCCAGATACAGTCCAAGGCCGCTTCCCTCCTGCTCTTCCGCCTGTTTTCCACGGTAAAACCGACGGAAAATCCGGTTATATTCTGCCTCGCAGATACCGGGGCCCTCATCCGTAATTTTCACCTGCACATACAACTCCATCATCGTTGTTTCTATGAAAATACGGCTGCCTTTTGGACTGTACTTCACCGCATTTTCCAGAATATTTCCTATGGCCTCTGCCGTCCATTTGGGATTGTGGACAGGCATACATTCCTCTACTTTTTCCGTTTCTATGGAAATCTGTTTTTCCTTTGCCAGGGCATAAACCGCGCTGATACTTCTGGCCAGAGTTTCTGTAAGCGGCGCCAAAAACGTATCAAATACCAGAATTCCCTGCTCAATCCGGGAGGCTTTTACTAATGTTTTCATGAGCCACTGCATTTTTTCCGCCTGCTCCTGATTCCGCATCAGAAACTGCCGCTGGTCCCTGCTGCTTAACTTCCCCTCTTTTAAAAGTTCCGTATTCAGCAGAATATTGGCCAGAGGTGTTTTTAGCTGATGAGATATATCAGAAAGCAATTCTGCGATTTCCTGTTTCTCTTTTCCCGCCTGTTCTTCCTTCTGTCTGCTGCGCTTTAATACCCGGCACAGGCGGCTGATGAGCTTGGATTCCATGGTCTCCCGGCTCTCTTTTTCCACCAGTTCTCCCGTCTTTTCAAAGGTATTTAAAACATCTGAAAACACTCGAAGCTGACGCCGGTAATATAGAAAACTTCCCAACCCCAAAGCAATTCCCACTGCTGCAGCCCCCAGACAGATACCTGCAAATACTTCTGCTGTCATCCTTCCTCCTCCCACAGATAGCCAATACCGTGAATGGTTTTCACCGAAGAAGTGCAGCCTGCACTCTCCAGTTTTTTCCGCAGTCTTCCTATATTTACCTGCAGCGTATTGGCATTGACATACCGTCCTCTGCAGTCCCAGACAGCCTCTAAAATCTGATTTTGTGTCAGCACCTGTCCCCGGTTTTCCAGGAAGTATTTCAGCAGTTTATACTCCGTCATACTACATTCTATTTCTTCTTTTCCCACCCATATTTTCATAAAATCGGTGTCCATACACAAGTTTCCGGACTTCACCCGGCTGTCTTTTTTCGGCTTTTTTTCTTCTCTTTCCACCAGTTTTTTCAGGCGCAGTTTCAGTACGGCTATGGAAAAAGGCTTGGTAATATAATCATCCGCCCCGCTTTCCAGCCCCAGAAGTTCGTCTGTCTCCATGTCTCTGGCGGTCACCATAAGCACCGGCACACGGGAGTTTTCCCGTATCTTTCTGCACAGCAAAATTCCGTCCATATCCGGCAGATTTAAGTCCATTAAAACAGCTTTTGGCTGCTCTCTTTTAAAAAGAGCATAACCTTCTCTGGCTGTTCCAGCCTCCCATACCTCATAGCCTTCCTGGGAAAGCACAAAGGAAATTCCCGTGCGCAGTCCCTTGTCGTCCTCAATAAGTAAAATTTTCATTTCGTCCACCTCTCCCAAAGCATACCATGGCTTTTACAGGGATACAAGCCTGTTTTCTCCTTTGTCAAGGACTAAAACTTTATGAAATTTTCCCCGCTTTGGTATATTGTCTCATTCTTGGGAGAATCTTTTTAGTAGATGCTGAAACTACATGATTGGAGGATTCTTGCTATGGCACTCAACAAAGTGGAAATCTGCGGCGTCAATACGGCACGCCTTCCCGTTCTTACCAATGAGGAAAAGGAACAGTTGTTTACACGTATCAAAACAGGTGACATGGAAGCGAGAGAACGGTACATTAAGGGAAATCTGCGGCTGGTATTAAGCGTAATCAAACGTTTTTCCAACAGCAGCGAGAATGTGGATGATTTGTTTCAAATTGGCTGTGTAGGTCTCATCAAGGCCATTGACAACTTTGATACCACACTGAACGTAAAGTTTTCTACCTACGCAGTTCCCATGATTATAGGAGAAATCCGCCGCTATCTGCGGGATAACAATTCTATCCGTGTCAGCCGCTCCCTGCGGGACACGGCCTACAAAGCCATTTACGCCAGAGAAAACTATGTAAAGCAGCACCAGAAAGAGCCCACGATTACAGAAATTGCCGAAGAAATCGGCATGGAGAAGGAGGATATCGTCTATGCCCTGGATGCCATCCAAAGCCCGGTAAGCCTGTATGAACCAGTGTATACCGAAGGCGGTGACACCCTGTATGTCATGGATCAAATCAGCGACAAAAAGAACAAAGAAGATAACTGGATTGAAGACTTATCTTTAAAGGAAGCTTTAAAGCGGCTGGATGACCGGGAAAAAAATATCATTGAAATGCGTTTTTATGAGGGACGCACGCAAATGGAGGTTGCACAGGAAATCGGCATTTCCCAGGCACAGGTCAGCCGTCTGGAAAAACATGCTTTAAAGGCCATGCGCACCTACCTGCGTTCCTAAGCTTCACGCTTCCCCCTTGTTTCCTTTTGCCAAAACCGCTATAATAGCTTTATAAAAAACAAAAGGAACTTCTATTGATTATGAGCAACCAACGTTATTCTCTGGATTTTCACAATCTGGACCGCCCCAAGGCCCAGCTTTTATATGTCACCTGCGCTACTTCGGACAGGGACTGGCACAGTATGGAACACGCCCACTCTTTTTCAGAACTGTTTTTTGTCACAAAGGGCAGCGGTTTTTTCCAGATTGGCAGTAAGAAAATTCCGGTTCAGAAAAATGATTTGATTTTTATTAACCCTAACACGCCGCACACGGAACTGGGAAACCGGGAAAAACCCTGGGAGTATGTTGCCCTGGGAATTGAGGGGGTACAGTTTGGCTACGCCCAAAAAGGAACGCCTTACGACTACAGCCTGTTTTCCCTTCCCCCCGGTCAACAGGAAATCCGCCGGTATCTGGACACGCTGTTAAAAGAGGTGCAGAGCCAGCCTTTAAACTATACAGCGGTGTGCCAGAACCTCCTGGAACTAATACTGCTCTTTATAGCCCGCAGCACCAGGCAGGAACTTCTGACTGCTCCCCAGCAGAAAACCACACGGGAATGTAAGCTGGTGGAGCAGTATATCAATGAGCACTATGCAGAGGACATTACTTTGGAGTTTTTAAGTTCTCTGGTACATATTAATAAGTATTACCTGGTGCATGCGTTTAAAAGCTACAAAGGGATTTCTCCCATTAATTACCTGATTGGACGCAGAGTGGAAGAAGCCAGGTATCTGTTGGAATCCACCAATTATCCGGTTACCAAAATAGGCGAAATCACGGGATTTTCCTCTCAGTCTTATTTTTCACAGACGTTTAAGAAATTTGCGGGGATTTCACCTAATGAATACAGGAAGAAAATGGCCCGGCATGTGCCGGATGGGAAAAAGGCGACTGCTTCCTATTCATAAAAAACAGGGCTGCGCACAAAACAGCCCCGTTTTTCTATAGAATATTCATATCCTCTGAAACTCAGATTTCATACCACTTAATCTCATTCGCTTCCAAATGCAGTGCAAAGCTGCTTCCGTCGCCTTTGTAAACTGTGGTATCCTGTGGTTCATAAGTATTGTTTACCACGCAGTATTTTCCATTCTTCACATACGCATGTACTTCTACATTGTAGTTGTCAGAGAACCATTTATGCAGGTTTTCTTCGTCATGGGAAGCCCAGATAATGGCGCGGTAAAGCACACGGCTGTTTTCAAAGCTGTATGGAAGTCCGCTGATGTATACGCTTCTTCCTTTTCCGAATTCATGGACAGCCATCTGTACTTCTTTATCGGTCTGCTTGATAATCGTGGTTTCCGGCAGAGCGTAAATCGCTTTCTGTCCTTCTCCGAAGTCCACGTCACCTTTGCAGTCTTCTGTTATAAAGTGCTCATGCTCATCCCAGTTGTACTTGTCTGTGTTTAAAGTAAAGCCTGTCTCTTTTTCCACACCCATAACGCCTGCAAGCTGGAAGAAACGTCCTTCGTGCTGGTAAGCGGTAGGTTCCCCTACACCGATGAAACCGCCGCCGTTGTAAATGAATCTCTTCACAGCCGTTACAATGGTTTCGTCTGCCCAGTTTTCGCCGCCTGTATAAGCCGTATAAGCGCCGCCTACGTTTAATACCACATCGATATCGTCCAGAATTGCCGGATTTTCCCGGATGTCGTCAAAGCTGATAAACTGTACGTCAAATGGTGCGCCGCTTAACGCTTCGATAATGCCTGCATAAGAATAATTCTGTTTGTAATAAATGGCATGATGCACCATGTGATTTCCCCATGCACGCATTTTGCCCCAACTGTTTAATACAGCCACTTTCTTGATGCAGTATGGAGTGGTTCCCTTGATGTTTTCATATAAAGTACGGAATTCGTTGCATACGCTTTCCACATAGTCGATAAATTCCGGGAACTCCATCGCCAGTTTCAGATAGCCGCCGTAGCCGATACGGTCGATAGGGCTTCTTAAAATTGCGCGTCTTGCTGTTACCCAGTTTACTTTTGCCTCTTTTACAGGGTCTCCGCCTTCGTGGAATGTATCCGGGAAAAAGTATGGAAGGAAACGGCCTTCTGTGTATTTTACGCCTTTGATATCACTGATAAGACGAAGAGTCGAACCATTTCCCACACTTCCTACCACTGCGTCCAAACCGATGTTTTTAAACTCATCCATGAAGGGCTCCATGCCAATCCAGTGGTCTCCTAAGAACATCATGGCTTCTTTGCCGCACTCGTGGGTGATGTCCACCATTTCTTTTGCCAGTTTGGCAACTTCTCTTCTCTGGAATGCCTGAAAATCCTGGAATTCTTTGGAAGGAATACGGTAGGTATTGTTCATATAGCCCTGGTCAATGATAAATTCCGGGCGGAATTTATAGCCCACTTCTTTTTCAAACTGTTCCAGAATGTAGGGACTTACAGAAGCGGAATATCCGTACCAGTCTACATATTTTTCTCTGGCCAGTTCATCGAAAATCAGGGTAAACTGGTGGAAGAAGGTGGTGTAACGGATAACGTCTACATGTGGATTGTCTGCAATAAATTTGCGCAGACGTTTCATGGAATATTCTTTTGTCTTCGGCTGACGCACATCAAAAGTAATCTGTTTTTCAAAGTTTGTCCAGCCATTTGTCACAGCATTGTACATATGTACCGGGTCCCACATAATGTAAGCCAGGAAACTGACGGTGTAGTCATGAAATTCCTTTGCATTGTGAATGGTCACGTCTCCGGTTTCTTCGCTGTACTCCCACTGGGATGACTCAAGCGGTTCTCCTGTGGTACGGTCCATGACTTCCCACCAGCGTGTGATATCATCGTGGGAATTTACCTTCAGCATATCCGGGTATAAATGGTTCATCAGATGAATGGACAATTCGCTTTCCACAGCTGTGTAGAAAGGCGTCATAATGTACATCTGCTGGATTTCCTCCGGGTTGGCTTTTGCCCAGGCATTGTCCTTTCTTGTCGTGTAATAGGTGGAATATACCTTTGCGTCAACGTTTTTCAGTTCCTCCGGGTAGTCTGTGCCGTCACAGTCACGGATAGCGTCTGCGCCCCATCTTTTTACCAGTTCCAGTGTCTCCGGTACCACATCCACATCTGTAGGAATGGTAACACGTCCTTTAAAATTTGTGTCGCTCATGTTTTTTCTCCTTTCGCAAGTTCGCCTTACTCTATATTCCTAGAATATACAAATTTTTCAAAAATTGCTAGGGTCATGTTGCTGGAAACTTTAGATATCTTGCTGTTTTTCTTTTCAGAAAAACAAAAAGATGAAGCTGTCCAAAAAAACAACTCCATCTTTTCCTTTAAAAATCTTTTTCTATGCTGTCTTTCTGCCGTATTTTTTCTTAATGACCAGCAGAGTTCCCAACATCAGCAGAATCCCTGCCGGAAGGGCAATCCACGCCGTTTTTACGAAACCGGCAATGATATACGTTACAAAGGAAACTGCTGCTGCGGTCAGCGCATAAGGCAGCTGGGTAGTCACATGATTGACATGATTACACTGCGCTCCCGCAGACGCCATAATGGTGGTATCGGAAATGGGAGAACAGTGGTCTCCGCACACAGCGCCGGCCATGCAGGCAGAAATGGAAATAATCATCATCTGCGGGTCTTTGCCTTCAAAAACAGCCACTACAATGGGGATTAAAATACCAAAGGTTCCCCAGGAGGTTCCTGTGGCAAACGCCAGGGCGCAGCCCACCAGAAAAATAATTGCCGGCAGGAAATTCAACAGTCCTCCGGCTACCGATTTCATGGCTGTTGCCACAAAAACGTCTGCGCCCAGACTGTCCGTCATAGCTTTCAGTGTCCATGCAAAAGTCAGGATAAGAATCGCCGGCACCATGGCCTTAAATCCCTCCGGAATGCAGTCCATGCAGTCACGGAAAGACAGCACTCTCCTTGCCGCATAGAAAATCACGGTGAAAACAAAGGCAAAAAAGCTTCCGATAGACAGAGCCAGAGATGCTTCACTCTGTGAAAAAGCAGTCACAAAATCCGTTCCGCTAAAGAAGCCGCCCGTGTAAATCATCCCCGTAATACAACAGATAATCAGCAAAACAATGGGAACTACCAGGTCTGTAACTTTTCCTCTCGGATTTGGTTTTACCGTCTTTTCTTCCTCGTCCGCACGCTTCCCGCAAGTGTAAATATCTCCTTTTAAAGCATTGGCTTCATGCAGGGCCATAGGGCCGAAATCTACCCGCATGAGCACCACGGCAAACATCATAAAAATAGTAAGCAGTGCATAAAAGTTATAGGGAATAGCCTGCATGAAAATGGCCAGTCCGTCCTCTCCCTCTACAAAGCCGCTGACAGCCGCCGCCCAGGAAGAAATCGGGGCGATGATACAGATAGGCGCCGCAGTTGCATCAATCAGATAAGCAAATTTGGCCTTGGAAACATTGTGCCTGTCTGTTACGGGGCGCATTACACTTCCCACAGTCAAACAGTTGAAATAATCGTCTACAAAAATCAGGATTCCCAGAATAATGGTGGCAATCTGGGCACCGATTCTGGTTTTGATGTGCTTTCCGGCCCATTTTCCAAAGGCTGCAGAGCCTCCGGCCCGGTTCATCATACAGACCATAGTTCCCAGAATCACCAGGAAAATCAGAATTCCCACATTGGAGGAATCAGAAAGTACCTGGATAAAACCTTCATCTATGATTTTCAACACCGTTCCTTCAAACTGGAAGTCTGTGGAAAACAAAGCCCCTACTAAAATTCCTACAAACAGGGAACTATACACTTCCTTTGTAATCAACGCAAGGGCAATAGCCACCACTGGGGGAATCAGGGACCAGAATGTAGCATACATATGGGGTTTCGGCGCCTCTTCGGCAGCTGCAAACACGGTCATACTCATCAAAAGCAGCAAGGCTGCAAATATGACAAGGGCCGTCATCATTTTTTTTCTTTTTTGTGTCATCGTTTTGTTCTCCTTTTCTTATCAAACCCTGTTGCATAAGAAAAACCATGAACGATACTCCCTTTTGGGGAACGCGCTCATGGTTTGCCAATAAACGTATGACTGTGACCAATGATGATAGCGCTCCACATATTGTGACAGTACGCTGCATATTCTGCAGCGTCCCAGGGGGAAAATCCCGGGCGGATTTCCCTCCTTCGGCAGTTTCCCCTTTCTCCTTCTGCGGCCGCCCAGCCCTTGCAGAAGAATACTCTTGAAACCTGCACCTCTATCATATATCGTCCCTGGCTTTCGCCAGAAATGTCTTTCTTATTCTGTTCTATACTATAGCATGAATTTTCCAGTGTGCCAAGACCGGTTTTTCCGGATTTTCCTGGAAATTCCCAAAAATATTTATTCCGGAAGCTGTCCTCCGTCTTTCACAGTCTGCATCAGCGCTTTGATGTTGTCTACAGACGTCTGGTCCGGCTGCATAACGTACAATGCAGTTCCCGGCATGGAGTAACAATACTGGCTGTCTCCCGTACCTTCCGCTGCCACAGATTTCATGGTCCAAGTTCCACCGCTGTTTAACTGGCTTTGAATCAGCTTCTGAATCTGGTCCATGCTCATGTTGGTTTCCACGCTGTCGCTGACTTCTGAAATCAGACTCGGGGCTTTCACCAGCATTTCCGGTGTAATCATCTTCTTAAACATAGCCTGGATAACTGCCATCTGATCTTTTCCTCTCTGATTGTCTCCGCCTGGAACGTTGTAACGCTCTCTTGCAAAAGCCAGAGCCTGTTTTCCGTTGAAATGATTGGTGCCCTGCTGTACGTTGATGACCGCACCGCCGTCTCCGTTTGTGGTAAATGCGTACTCGGATTCCACATCAATGCCGCCCATGGAGTCTACCATGGTAATCAGAGACGTAAAGTTGACTCTGGCGTAGAACGGAATTTCAATACCGTAAAGTTTTTCCAAAGTTGCCATGGACTTATCCACACCATAAATACCTGCATGAGTTAATTTGTCCTTGCTGTCTCCGCTGACGCCCGGGATAGTTACATAGTAATCTCTCGGTGTATTGGTCAGAAGAATCTGTTTCGTGGTAGGATTTACTGTAGCAATAATATTCACATCACTTCTGCTCTTGGAAGATACCGGGCCATATACATCAATACCACTAATGTACATATTGAAGGTTTCGTCTTTGACATCCACCTCTGCAGCCTTGCCCTGTACCAGCTGACTATCATCACTTTCTGTCTCAATGCTGTACTGCGCAATAATTTTCACCTGGCTGCTGTATCCCTCATATACCTCTTCCAGAATACCGCCGTAGCCTTCATTGTAAACAATGGCCTGTACACTTCCATCCAACAAAGCGGCCGCCTGCTCATTTAAAGTCTTGTACTCTGCCGTCATGACATCCGTCCCGGCGTCTTTATCTACGTGCTCCATAGCTGCGTCAATGTCCTCTGCATCTTCCGCGTGCTGAATACCGTAAATATAATCTTTGGTGTCCTTTACCTTCTCGGCAGGATCATCGTTTCTGACAACTACCAGCATACTGTTGACCTGCCTGCCCAGGCTGTCTCCACTGATGTCTTCTACTGCATTATGAGTCTGATACATATAGACTGAACCAAAAAGCAGCACCGCTGACATCAGAACACTGACCAGCTTACTGACAATAGCTTTTCCGCGGGTAACCACCTGCATGGTAAACAGCAGGGCTGCAAATACCAGAAGGATCCCTGCCATACCGGCCAGATACTTCGCAGGAACCATCCCCAGTCTCCAGGTAAATCCTATAAAAACAAGTGTCGCAAGAATCTGAATTCCAACCAGTACCTCTCCGGCAATCCGAAACGCTTTCTGGATACGCTTCTTTCTTCGCTTCGCCGGACTCATCTTTTTTCCGCGATTTGTATTTTCCATATGCAATTCTCCTCTTTTTCTATTGCCCCCGGCTTGCCTTCCGGCGGCATCACAGTTCCTAATATAATATAAATCCTGCGAAAAATCAACCTTCCCGTGGAATTTTCGGCATATTTGTGCTATAATATTTACAGAAACAGAGATTGAATTTTATACAGCAAGGAGGTATTTCTATGGCTCACCGTGTAATTACTATTAACCGTATGTATGGAAGTGGGGGAAGGCTTCTCGGCCGGGCGCTGGCCGAAAAACTGGGGATTCATTTTTATGATAAGGAATTAATCCGCCTTGCCAGTGAGGAAAACGATATTCCTTACGAAGAACTCTTAAAGGTAGATGAAAAGAAAGCAAACCAGTGGCGGCTGCCCATCAGCGAACAAATGCAGATGCAGCCCCAGTATCATTTTCACCCCATGAATGACGTGCTCTTTGAAACACAGTCTAAGATTATCAAAGACCTTGCAGCAAAAGAAGACTGTATCCTTGTAGGACGCTGTGCAGACTATATTCTGGGAGAAGACTGTCTGAGTCTTTTTGTTTACGCCCCCTATGAAGAGCGTGTCAAAAATGTAATGGAGCGCCTTGGACGTGAAGAAAAGAGCGCCCGCTCCCTGGTAAAAAAAATGGATAAAACCAGAAAAGCCTACTACGAGTTCTTCACAGACCGGAAGTGGAACGATTTGGGAAACTACCAGCTCTGCATTGACACCAGCCGCTTTTCCCAGAATTTTCTGCTGAATATGCTGGCTGACGTGTATAAACATATGTAACATTCGAAAAGAGGCTGCCTCATGAAACAGCCTCTTTTCTTTCTGTCAGGATAATCTTCCATTTTCCATTTTATATACTTTATCTGCAATATTCATGGTGGACTGCCGGTGGGACACCAACACTACTGTCTTTTCCCTGCATTCCTCCTGCAGCGCTTTCAGGATAATCCCTTCATTTAAGGAATCCAGATTGCTGGTGGGTTCGTCCAACATCAAAAACGGCGCATTATGCAGGAAAGCTCTGGCGATTCCGATACGCTGCCGTTCTCCTCCTGAAAGGGTATCTCCCAATTCGCCTACCGGGGTGTCATATCCCTTTGGCAGACTTTCAATAAAACTGTGCAAAGAAGCCTTTTTTGCTGCTTTTATCACTTCTTCTCTGGTGGCGTCAGGTTTTGCCACCTTGATATTGTTTTCCACGGAATCGTGAAACAGGTAGGTTTCCTGAGTCACATAGGACTCCATTTCTCTCAGGTTTGCCGTATTGATTTCCTTTACATTTTTCCCGGAAATCAGCACCTGCCCCTGCTGCACATCCCAAAAACGCATAAACAGCTTCAAAAGCGTGGATTTTCCGGAGCCGCTTTTTCCGTGGATTCCGGTAATTCGGCCTTTCTCCAGTGCGATGCTGTAATCCTTTAATATGACCTCCTCCTCATAGGCAAAAGTCACATGTTCACACTGCGCCCGCCCAAAGGCCACCTCTTTTCTCCCTGTCACCTCTTCTACCTGCGGGGTTTCTTCTAAAATAGAAAGCACCCGCTCTCCGCTTGCCAGAGTCTGATTCAGATTGTTGGACAGATTGGCCAGAGCCACTACAGGCCCAAAGGAACCCATCATGGAAATCGTGCAGAGAATCACCGCTTCTTTATCCATGCTTCCCTGCGTGTATAAAAATACGGTGAAAAACAGCATGCCAAAGGAGCTTAAAAGAATCAGCAGATTGGTAAGCGCCCGTGTATTGCCCTCCATACGGCTGAGTTTTTTCTGCAGAGTTCCCAGTTCTATGGACTTTTCTGCCATGCCTTTTCGCCGCTCTTCTTCCTGTCCATACTGTATGGTTTCCTCCAATCCCCGCAGAGAATCCAGCACATAGCTGTTTAAATCCCCCAGCTTTGTCCGAAACTCCATTCCGGTCTGCGCTCCTTTTCTTCCATTCCAGAGGGGGACTCCCACTCCTACCAGAAGATAGGAAACCAGCGCCCAGATTCCCGCATACACATGGTAATGTCCAATGAACAGCACCATAATCAGAGAAGTCAGAAAGCCGATGGCAATGGGGGAAATGGTATGGGCATAAAAGACTTCCAGAAGTTCAATATCATTTGTGATAATGGAAATCAGATTGCCCTTGTCTTTTCCTTCCAGTTTTGCAGGACACAGCTTTCTAAGGGCCGCAAAAACCTTATGGCGGATAATAGCCAGCAATTTAAAAGCAATATAATGATTGCAGGCCTGCTCTGCATAGTGCAGAATTCCTCTTAAGACTGCGAATACGGCCATAAGTCCAAACAGTTTTCCCACAGAAAGACCTGCCAGGCTTTTTTCCATAATTCCGTATACCAGTCCGCTGCCCGCTAAAATGCTGAGGAAAATGGCGCACAGAAACCCTGCCACGCCCAGTAAAATGGCTGCTGTCATCACATGGAGCAGAGGAACTACCAGTCCAATCAACTGTCCCATGACCTTGATTCCGCTTCTTCTTTTCATGCTGTTTTCCCCCTTTCTTCTTTCGGCAGTCCGTATTTTTCCAGATTTCTCTGGGTCTGATACATGTTTTCGTAAACACCCTGTTTTTCCATCAGTTCTGAGTGCTTTCCTTTTTCTGCAATTTTCCCGTCTTTTAAGACATAAATCCTATCTGATTTTTTTACATTGGCCAGTCTGTGGGAAATCAGCAGTACCGTCCTTGTCTCTGCCAGTTCCCGGATGACTTCCATAATAATTTCTTCGCTCTCCACATCAATGTTGGAGGCCGCCTCATCAAAGATATACACCGGGGTCTCATGAAGCAGCGCTCTGGCTATGCACAGACGCTGGCACTGTCCTCCGGAAAAATTGCTGCCCTTTTCCAACAGCAAAGTTTCAAGCCCTTCCTGCTGCTGCAGGAAATCCCACAGATTCACTTTTCGCAGCACCTCTTCCATCTGCGCTTTGCCGGCTTTCGGATTCCCCATACGAAGGTTTTCTTCCACGGTTCCTTTAAACAGATAACTGTTGTGCCGTACCATGGTGATGTGTTCCATCAGGCTTTTTTCACTGATATCAGCCAGCGCCTTTCCTCCCATATAAATGTTCCCCCGGTAGTTTCTGTTTCTGCCCATTACCAAAGAGGCAATGGTACTTTTCCCGGAACCGGATTCTCCTACCAGGGATACAAAACTGCCTCCGGAAATCTGCAGACTGATGCCATCCAGAATTTTCCTCTCCTTTTCATACGCAAATTCCACATTTTCAAAGGAAATATCCAGGGAGCCTTCCGGCAGTTCTTCCCTGCCTGCTTCTCCCTCCGTCATATCTAACAGACGGAAAATTTTGTCGCTGGCTGCCATTCCGTTCATAGCAATGTGGAAAAAAGAGCCCAGCAGACGAAGAGGAATAAAAAATTCCGAAGCCAGAAGGATGATAGTAAAGGCTCCTGCAAATCCCAGATTTCCCGCCAGATATTCCCTCACAGTTACAATCATCCCCACCGCTGCACCGCCGTAGGCCACCAAATCCATAACGCTGATGGAATTCAACTGCATCGTCAGCACCTTCATGGTAATCCGGCGGAACTGCTCTGCCTCTTTATCCATTTCCTCTGCCTTTTTTTCATCAGACTGATAGATTTTCAGAGTGGTTAAGCCCTGGAGATTTTCTAAAAAGCTGTCTCCCAGTTCTGTATAGCTTCCCCAGTATTTATTCAGCAGTTTTTTGGCAAATTTCTGCACTGCCACAATAGAAACCGGAATCAGGGGAACGCAGACAAGCAGGATAACACTGGCCTTCAGATTTATAAAGGACAGCACGGCAAATAAGGTTAAGGGAGCCAGAAGGCTGTAGAAAAACTGGGGAAGATACCTTCCGAAATACGTTTCCAGCTGCTCCACACCCTCAGCGGAAAGCTGCACCACCTCTGAAGTAGAAATTTTTTCCCTGTAAGAGCTTCCCAGCCGTGTCAGTTTATCGTATATCTTTTCTCTTAAAATCCTCTTTACATCCACGCTTGCCATAAAGGATGCTTCCGCAGACTTCTTTTCGCAGAAAAAGCGCACCAGAATGGAACAGACACAGACCAGAGCTGTTCCTGCCAAAAGCCGGGTGCTGACCTCTCCTTGTACCAGATTTTCCAGTAAAATGCCCATGGCTGAAACTGCCAGAATCTGAAACAGCAGTCCGCACCACTGCCAGAAGACATTCTGGAAAATATACTTTCTGGAATCTTCCAGCAAATGAACCAGTCGTTTTTTAATCATTTTTCATTTTCCTCTTTTCTCTCAATGTACAAATCACATGCCAGATAGCCGCCTTAGGCGCATACAAAAGCATCCGTGGGCCGGAAAAGACCATCACCTGGCGAATACGCTCACGCATTTCTTTTTTATAGCAATGCACTCTGCAGTTGCTGCAAAAGGTCTTTTCTTCCATAAATGGGCATTTTCTGATTTTCCATTCCGCATAATCCAGCAATTCCCTGCACTGGGGGCAAAGCCCCCGCTCCTTAAATGCTTTCCTGCCATGTTTGCTTTTGCAGTAAAGAACCATCATTTTTCCAACCATTTCCTGCTCCTTCTGCCTTTTGGATTCTATCTGTGCGCTGTCTTTCCTCTCCATTTATACCTCCCCGGCCGCGGCTGTACGGATTCCCTTGGTGAAATAAATCATATGAAACAGCCAGACAAGGGTCAGAATGACACGTCCCACAGGCACACTGTCCATAAACCAGAAACCAATTCCCATAAACAGGGTCATGGACAGCATAACTGTAATTTTTGCCCTTCTGGTCATGGTTTTCTTCTCCATCAAGGGCTCCAAATGCTTCCGGTAAAGCCCGGTGGAACGGAACCAGTTTTCCATTTTGGCAGAGCTTTTGGCAAAACCAAACAATGCCAGAAGCAGGAAGGGAAACGTAGGCAGGATAGGCAGCACTACGCCAACTGCACCGATTCCCATACTGATACACCCCAAAAGCAGCCAGAAAATTCTCTTTATGTTCTTCATAAAACCTCCGTACACGTTTTTTTATCCTCTGCGTGGTTAGCTTTGTCTTACCGTCTTCAAAAGAAAGGGCCGCCACATCAAAATTGCGGCAGCCTTTTTTAACAGACGGCGCTTCCCGCCATAAATCCCTGCAGAAGTTAGTTTTCATTAACTTTTATATCATACCAGACTATTTTTGTCAACGAATTTTACATAGGAATTTCTGTCTCTCTCTTTACGCTGTCACTTCTGTGTGGTAGACTGAATTTATTTATCCGGCAATTTTTTCTGAAATATCCGGACATATAAGGAGGATTTGAACGTATGAATACGATTCTGGAAAGTTTACACAGCCGCAAATCAGTCCGCGTCTTTACCGACCGGGAAATTTCCCCAAAAGAGAAGCAGCAGATTCTCACTGCTGCCACCCAGGCCCCCACAGCGGGGAACCAACAAATGTACACCATTCTGGATATCACAGACCAGCGGCTGAAAGAGATTCTTGCCGAAACCTGCGACCACCAGCCTTTTATTGCCAAAGCCAAAATGGTGCTGATTTTCTGCGCAGATTATCAAAAATGGTATGATGCCTTTTCGTTCTTTGGCTGTTCTCCCAGAAAGCCTGCTGCAGGAGAATTTCTGCTGGCCGTTCAGGATGCCGCCATTGCGGCACAAAATGCAGTGACTGCTGCCGAAAGTCTGGGAATTGGCTCCTGTTACATCGGAGATATTATGGAACACTACGAAAAGCACCGGGAACTTCTAAATCTGCCGCCTTATGTTTTTCCTGCAATTATGGTGGTCTTCGGTTACCCCACACAGCAGCAGGCAGACCGCCAAAAGCCCAAAAGAGCGCCGCTGGATTTCATTGTACAGGAAAACCGTTATCACAGAGCAGACGAAACAACACTGAAAGCCTGTCTGAATACAGCCACCGGCACACTTTCCTTTGAAGAATGGATACAGCGTTTCTGCAAACGAAAATACCATTCTGACTTTTCAAATGAAATGAGCCGTTCTATTGAAGAAGCGCTGAAAAATTTCAGATAATCAGAAAAGAATGGATTTTCAGCGCACCCCGAACCTGGATAAAAACCGCTTTCCCAATATACGGAGCAGTTTATCCGCAGCCAATCCCATGAGCCCCAGGGTGAAAATCCCCGTAAAAATCCAATCTGTGCGGTAATACAAACGGGATGTATAAATCAAATAGCCCACCCCTTCCGAAGCTGCCAGCATTTCTGCTGCTGCAATACAGATAATAGCGCTTCCCAGTCCCAGACGGATACCGGTAAAAATATGGGGCACTGCCGAAGGGAGAATGACGGTAAAAAAGGTTTTGGCCCGTCTTGCTCCCAGGGACTCGGCAGCTTCCAGCAATGCGGTATCCACGGACCGTACCCCGGCTATGGTGTTGACCATTACAGGAAAAATAACCGCATAAAATATCAGCGCTACCTTAGAAGTCTCTCCCACTCCGAACCACAGCAGAAACAGGGTGATAAAACCAATGGCAGGAACAAACCGGAAGAAATTTAAAAAAGGTTCAAAAATTCTGCCTGCCCAGGGAAAGCAGCCCACGCACAATCCCACAGGAACAGCAAATACCACGCCTAAAACCCAGCCCTTCAGTACACGTCCCAGACTCACCCAGACATCCCCGGCCAGTGTACCGTCTGAAATCAGAGAAAAAGCTCCTTTCCAGGTCTCCAGGGGACCTGGCAGAAATTCCGGGGGATAAAAAAGCGAACCTGCTTTCCAAATGGCAAGAAGCAGCACCCATGTCAGCACACCGCTTCCCAGTATCTTCGCAGCCACTCCTTTTGCTGCATTTTTTTTCTTCTGCATACAGATTCCTCCTTAAATTCCTTAAATATAGTACATATCTCTGCTGTCCAGAGCAGCGTTTACCAGCGTATAGGCTGTCTGTTGGTCAAATACATAAAGACGGGATACCATGACCTGAACCAAATCTCCCTTTTTGATGATTCCTTCGTCTATGGGCTTTCTTGCCTTTAATGTCAGATTGCCCACGCGAATGGAGAGTTCCACAGAGGTTCCTCCAAAGGCTGCGTCTTCCACCCTTCCTTCCTGGTATACACTGGGATAAGGCGGATTTTCGCCTCTTGGAATGACCTTTACAAATTCCGGACGAATGGCCGCATTGGGAGCATTTTCGTAAGGGGAAAAGCCTTTCAGCTTTGCATACTGAAACTCCGTTAAAAGCACGGATTCTCCGATAAACTGTGCTACAAACGGCGTCTGCGGGTTTCTGTAAATCTCCATGGGAGTCCCCATCTGCTCCACTCTTCCCGCATTGGTGACAAGGATTTCATCTGCCACCTCCACAGCCTCGTCCTGGTCATGGGTTACAAAAATACTGGTAATGCCTACCTTTTCCACCATTTCTTTCAACCAGCGGCGCAGCTCCTTGCGTACCTTGGCGTCAATGGCTGCAAAGGGTTCGTCCAAAAGCAGCACCTGTGGGTCTACGGCCAGAGCCCTGGCAAAAGCCACCCTCTGTCTTTGACCGCCGGAAAGCTGATTGGGATAGCGGTCTTCCAGTCCCGGCAGTCCTACAAGCTCCAACAGTTCCTTTACTTTCGTTTTGATTTCCTTTTTCCCTTTTTTGCGAATCTTCATGCCGTAAGCAATGTTATCGTATACTGTATAATAAGGAAACAATGCATAATTTTGAAACACAAAGCTGATTTCTCTTTCCTGTACGGAAAGGTCATTGACAACCCTCCCGTTAATAGAAATGTTGCCGCTATCCTGCCTCTCCAATCCGGCAAGCATACGCAGAAGCGTTGTTTTGCCGCTTCCGCTGGGTCCCAGAAGGGCCACCAGCTTTCCTTTTTCGATTCCAAAGGACACGTCATCAGAGGCTTTGAAATCTCCAAAGTTTTTATGAACATGCTCAAATGTAATATACATACCTGTTTCCTCCCATTGCTTTTCTTATTCTTCCGCTGCTTCGGCGTCAGGCAGCGCTGCCCGAAGGGGCTCTAAATCTGTAAAATCTGACAGTTCATAGTCGTCAAAATCCCCCTTTGCAACTGCCCAGGCTTTGATGTCCTCCAAATGTTTTTTGGTTTCTTCAGAATAGTCTATGGTCAGATTGGTATCCTGAAGTTCTGACAGAAACTGTTCCTTTGATGTTCCCAGCTTTTCCGAAACCACTTCCGCCGCTTCCTCCTCATGGGAATATATCCAGTCAACTGTTTCTTTAGAAGCCTTCAGATAGTTTTCCGCCACATCCTCATGCTCTTTGATAAAAGAAGCCGTGGTAATATAATAGGAATCCACTGTAAGGCCCAAATCCTTCAGCGTCAGAAGTTTTTCAAGTCCGCCTTCCTCCAGCTTTGCCGCATTCGCGCCGCTTGCCCAGAAGGCCGCTGCCTTTCCTGTTGTCATCAAAGCCACCGCCGAAGCTGCACTGTCCACTTTGACCAGTTTTTGTTCTGTTTCCCCTATGCCTGCTTTTTCATAAGTTTTCGCATTCCAGAAGTCCCATACCGTTCCCGGCTGTGTGGCAAAAGGCTGTCCTGCCAGGTCTTCCAGGCTTTTTACCTTACTGCCGTCTACGTAAAGGGCGCCCCCGGTTCCGGAACCGATGCGGCTGAGAATAAGAAGATTTTTATCCTGTGTACTTCCCATGCGGTTTACCAGCGCGTAGTCTGCCAGATTTCCCACATCTGCCTGTCCGGTTACAACGGCATCCACCGTATTAATACCTGCTGCAAATTCTGATGTTTCCAGTTTTATCCCATACTTTTGAAAAATACCTTCTTCCTCTCCCACAGCTGCAATCCAGTGCTGCGCACCGTTTGTCATCACAGCGGCGCGGACTGTGGTCAGTCCGCTTCCGGAAACCTTTTGCTCTGTGCCACCGCAGCCTGAAAGAGCCAGTACTGCTGCTCCTGTCAAAATAAAAACCAATGCTTTCTTCTTCATACCCTACTCCTTCTTTTTCGTCAAATCACTCTTTTTAATAGAAGCTACGCAAAAATCAATTCTCTCATCCTCGTCTTCCTCATCCTTACTGCCTGTTTTCGGATTTTTATTAGGGTCTACGCCTTCCACAATGGTTACTTTCCCATTATCTTTTCCCACAGGTGAACCCGGCACCCGGAAAGTCTCCACATCCAGAGGCAGAATAGACGTTTCCTCCGGTTTTTCCAACTGGGGAATCCACTCATAAGGCACTCGGTAAGCACGGTAAACCATATTGTTGGTAAAATTTCCTGCCAGCTTATTGAAATAAGGATTGATATATTCCCATACAATTTCATGTTCCGGAGTAACTTCCAGGATTCGTCCGTCCGAGCCTTCTGTAATCAATGTATTTCCGTTTGGCAGTCTCTGTGCGGAGCTGATATAGGAGCTGTAAAACTTGGAAGCATCGGTAAACAGCAGAAATCCCGCTTCCAAAGGCGTATACTGCCAGGTAATCTCCAGTGTGACCGGATTGAACTGCAACACACGGGAATAATCTCTTCTGGCATGATTCACACCGGTTACCGCACCGGGATTTGGATTTCCGTAACCGCCTTCCCCGCCGTTGTCAAACACCAGCAAGTCTCCTTCTCCCGGAAGACCTTTTGGTATCATGTGCAGATGGTGCTGCCCGATAATCCAGCCCAGTTTTCTGGTTGCTTCGCTTTCGTTAAAATCCGGTCCCAGTCTCCAGACAACCTCTCCTGTCGCCTTGCTGATAATTCCAAGAATATTGGCATTTCTGGCATCAAAAATAATATTGTCCGGATGAAAGCGTTCATCTCCCGCGTCGTACCATTTATTTTCTCCCAGCGTTGACATACTGTTGAAGTGCAGCCAGTCACCTCCTGCTTCTTCATGAAGCCCCGGATTGCGGAACAAAACGTTTTTGGCGGCTTCGTCAAAGCCCATTTCTTCAAAATGGTCGCTGGCTCTCCAGCTCCACAGAATATTCCCTTCCCAGTCCACTTCAATAATCTTGTCGTCAATGAGTCTTTTATCTGAAATCTCGTGGTTGTATACGTTTTCATGGGTCAAAATAAGGGTGTTCCCGCCGTCTGTCCTGGGCTCTCCACCAGGATAATAATAGCCCACAGAGGAACCTTCTCTCTGATAGTCGTGATGCTGTCTTGCCTGATATTCCGGTTCTTCCATGCCTGGGTCTGCAATCAGCTCCGTGTTGCGGAATTTCCACACAATTTTGCCCTCCCAGTCCACCTGTACCAAATCTATCTGGTCCTGATAAGCATATTTTCCGGAACGTGTTCCTGTGGTTCCCATAACATATCCTCCGGGAAGAATCTTATTTGGGAAGCCCCCAAGACCTGCCCAGCGTTGTACTTCATTGCCGTTCATATTAAGCAGCAAAGCGCCTCTTCCGGAAGGGAAGATTGTATACCCGTTCCATGCTTTTTCTTTATCGTATAAAATTGTCCCTGTAGGGAACACACTTGGATAACCCATCTTTATCTACCTCCGTTTACTCACTCAATTTTTTGATTGCTTCATTTATGATTAATTTATGTGTAAAACCTGTTTTTTTGTCTTTCACCGCTCCATTCCGGAAAAACAAAAGGGTTGGCAGTACCTGTATATCCCACCGGGAGGCCAGTTCCGGCTCCGCCGTAATGTCCACTTTTCCGAAAAATGTCTGTACTCCTTCCGTCTCCAGTTCTTCTATCCCTGTCTCTGTCCTTTTACAATGAGCGCAGGTAGGGGAGTAAAAAAGAACCACGGTTTCTTCCCCGGATTGGATTTTCTCTTCAAATGTCTTCAGATTTAATTCCTGCATGTTTATACCTCTTTCTCTGTTGTTCGTCTCAAATCTTCTGCCGCCAGAACGGCTGCATTGGCTCCGTCTGCCGCTGCCGTAATCACCTGGCGCAGGCTTTTTGTCCGCACATCTCCGGCTCCGTAAAATCCTTTCAAAGCTGTTCTCCCTGTTTCGTCTGCCTGTATGTACCCGTTCTCGTCTGTCACGGCAAGCTCCCTCAGAATCTCTGTGCGTGGTATCTGGCCGATTTCTACAAAAATACCGTCCACCGGAAGCCGTCTGTTATCCTGCGTCCATATGGCCTCTGCCTTGTGGGTTCCCTCTATTTTGCTGACCACGGTATTTCTGAGAATTTCTATGTTTTCTTCTGCTTCTGCCTGAAGGAGGGAGGACTTAGCAGCCCGGAAGTCTTCTCTTCGGTGAATGAGCAGCACCTTTTTACAGATTCCCGCCAGATACAGAGCTGCGTCTACGGCACTGTCTCCGCCGCCAATGACTGCTGCCACCCGGTCTTTATAAAAAGCTCCGTCACACCATGCACAGACGTGAACTCCTTTTCCGAAAAACTGCTGTTCTCCCGGTATGCGCAGCTGCCTGTGTACCGTACCGGCTGCATAGATTATGGCTCTGGCTTCCAGAACTCTTCCATCCTCCAGGCGGCATTTCCACTTACCTTCCTCACGCCAAAGCTTTCCGGCTTCTCCTTCTGTAAAAGAAACCCCACACTTTTCGGCGTGTCCCCGAAACTGCTCTCCCAGTTCGTATCCCCCAATTCCCGGAAGCCCCGGGTAATTGTCCACCCGGCCACTGTCTGCAATCTGTCCGGTTCCTCTGTATTCCTTCTCCACTATCTGCACGGTCAGATTGGCTCTTCTGGCATAAATTCCTGCCGTCAGTCCTGCCGGTCCGCTGCCGATAATAAGCAAATCCGGTATTTTTTCTCCCATCTGCTGTCCACCTTTCTTTATCCTAGTTTTCATAGTAACTTACTATGAAATATGATATTTGAAAGGATACCACAGAAAAACCCATTCGTCAAATAGAAAATATACATTATGCGTAATAGTTTCTATTTATAGGCAAAAAAAGACAGTTCCACCTCTGTCCTGAGGTTTGGAACTGTCCTTTTTTGTAAGATTCTTTTTTTGTATGTATTCTGTATTATTCTATATTCAAATATTTCTTAATGGCTTCTATATACGTTTCCCCCATTTCACTGAGCACCATGTTTTTTCTTGTAATATAGCCGATTTCCATAACACTGTCCTGGTCTTCTTCGTCCCCTTCAAAGGGAACAGCCACATAATCACTGCCATTTAATTCTTCGCAGATAATCCCGGAGCAGAGGGTGTAACCGTTGAGCCCCACCATGAGATTCAGCATGGTAGCCCGGTCATTGGCTTTGATAATTTGGGCATATTCATTGGTAGAAAGAATTTCTTCCGCAAAATAGAAGGAACTGTTTTCTCCCTGTTCAAAAGACAGACAGGGATAGCCGCTGAGCTGCTCAAACCTTATGGAGGTTTCCTTTGCCAGAGGATGCTGTTTCCACAGGTATACATAAGCCCCGCAGGAAATCAGAGGATGAAATTCCAGGCTTGCGGTTTTCATCATTTTTTCCATAGCTTTCCGGTTAAAGTCAGAAAGATAGAGGACGCCGATTTCGCTTCGCAAGGTGCTGACGTCACTGAGCACCTTTCTGGTCTCAGTTTCCCGGATTGCAAACTCGTATTTCGACATATCAAATTCTTTTGCCATATCCACAAATGCTTTCACCGCAAAGGAATAATGTTGGGTAGAAACTCCGAATTTTTTTCGGTAGCTTCCGTTTTTGCTATATTTCTGTACCACCGCTTCATATTGATCATAAATTTCTTTTGCGTGAAGCAAAAATTCCGCACCGTCATTGGTCAGCGCCACGCCTTTGCCGCCCCGGTAGAGAAGCACCAGTCCCAGTTCCTTTTCCAGTTCCTTCATGGCATTGGTCAGCGAAGGCTGTGAAACGTATAAAAGCTCTGCCGCTTTGTTCAATGATTTTGTTTCCGCTATGGTAATCAGATAATGCAACTGTGTCAGTGTCATTTTCTGCACTCCTTTAAAAATAGTTCATGAATCCTGTTATCTGTATCCAGTTCGGGATGAAAGGCCAGCCCATACTGTCTGCCGTACCGGACCGCCACGATTTTTCCCTCTGCCCGGGCGAGAATCTCTACAGCCGGGTCTGCTTTTTCCACATAGGGAGCACGAATGAAGGTCATAGGCACTGTGCCGATTCCTTTCATTTCCTGTATTGTGTGAAAGCTGCCAAGCTGTCTGCCATATGCATTTCGCTTTACCGTTACGGGAAGGGTACCGAAATATACATGAGGGTCGTTTACACACGCTTCGGCCAGCAGAATCAGCCCCGCGCAGGTGGCAAGCACAGGTATTCCCCGGATAATCCGCTCTTTCAGGCCCTCAAAGATATCCAGTTCCCGCAGAAGTTTTCCCTGTACTGTGCTTTCCCCGCCCGGCAGAACCAGACCGTCAAAGGCTTCCTGCAAGTTACCTTTCTGACGAATTTCCACGCATTGTGCGCCAAGGGCTTCCAGCTTTTTTCGGTGTTCCAGAAACGCGCCCTGCACTGCAAGTATTCCGATTTTCATCCTATTTTCCCCTCTCTGCCATAAGAAGCTGTATTTCCTGCTCATTGATTCCCACCATGGCTTCCCCTAAATCCTCTGACAGTTCTGCCAGCAGTTTGCTGTCCTGATAATTGGTCACTGCTTTTACAATGGCTGCCGCGCGTTTCTTCGGATTCCCGGATTTAAAAATACCGGAGCCTACAAAGACTCCCTCTGCACCCAGCTGCATCATCAGAGCCGCGTCCGCCGGAGTGGCTACGCCGCCTGCAGCAAAGTTTACGACCGGAAGACGTCTGTGCTCATGTACATAAGCGACCAGTTCGTAGGGTACCCGCAGATTCTTGGCCTCTTCAAAGAGTTCCGCTTCCTTCATAGCCCCAATTTTTGCAATCTCCTGGTTCATTTTCCGCATATGGCGCACGGCCTGCACTACATCTCCCGTTCCCGGTTCTCCTTTTGTTCGAATCATAGAAGCGCCCTCCTGAATTCTCCGAAGGGCTTCGCCCAAATCTTTTGCACCGCAGACAAAGGGTACCTGAAATTTCCGTTTGTCAATGTGGTAGACATCGTCTGCCGGAGAGAGGACTTCACTCTCATCTATGTAATCAATTTCAATGGCTTCCAGTATCTGTGCTTCCGCGAAATGACCGATTCTGCATTTCGCCATAACCGGAATGGACACCGCTTCCTGAATACCCTTTATCATTTTCGGGTCACTCATTCTGGCCACGCCGCCTGCAGCCCGTATATCAGCCGGAATCCTCTCCAGGGCCATAACAGCGCAGGCTCCCGCTTCTTCTGCAATCTTTGCCTGTTCCGGAGTGGTGACGTCCATAATTACTCCGCCTTTTAACATCTGTGCCAACTGCTTATTTAATGCATATCTCTCATTTACCATTTCCAATCTCTCCCTTTCTTTTGTGATTGATATGCATCTTAAACCAAAACTGTCCTTGTTAAAATAACCAGTTTATTTATTTTTAAGCAGTCCAGTTTTCTTTTTCTCCTGTTTTCTATGCTTTCAGGTATCCAAAAGCTTCTCCTACTTTTCCCCCGTCCAAAAGATAGGCTTTCATTTTTCTCTGCAAAGAAGTATCTTCCGGCAGTTCCTCCAGGGAATTCCCCCTTTTCTGGAAAACCCATTCCAGCACTGCATCTGATTCCCAATGCACTTTATCCACTTCAAAAAGCGCCTGAAAGTTTAAAATTCGGGAATTCGGAGGCAGTAAATCCTTTAAAGCAGGACTTAAAAGCCAGGATTCACAGGTATACGGCGCCTGTCTGTAATTTGGATAGTACCTTTCAAAAAATTCCCGGGTCTGGTGTAAAGATTCCTGTACTTTCTCACTGCTGATGTCCGCATCCGAGGGAATATGTACCGCAATGGTCTTTTTTTCCTTCTGTGTGCACATCTCATACTCCAGTTCTCCCAAGCGGAACAACTGCAGAGAAAGCTGTCTGCCTGTCCAGAAATCCCGGTCAAATCCATAACAGCCATAGCTGACCTGATGTTCCTGTACAAAGCGCCAAAAGCACTTCATAGTTTCTGCAAAAATTTCTTCTGAAATTCCCAGATTTTCATATTTTTCATAGGTATACCCACAGGCTGTCAGCATGCAGAGCAACATGTTCATGCCTTTCTTATCTGTCTGCAGCAAGTTCTTCAAACCTTTTCTTGCATCCTCCCAGCAAAAGGGGTCTGTGAGATTTTTCAATATCTGCTGCAGGTTTCCGTCCTTTGACAGGTTTCCCCTTGCCTGCTTTTCTGTTTCTTCTAATTCCTGTAAGGCTTCCCCGGAAAAGCCTGTAAGTTCTGCGATTTCTCTCCATGTTTTCATGTTGTTTTTCCCCCTTTTTACTGGTATTTTCTGCATTATACCATGTAAAAAATACTTTGCAAAGACAGAAAAGAGGCCTTCTCAGCCTCTCTCCTTCTCTATCTTTCTTAAATTTTCCTCTGCCGCACAGACAGTCTCTTCATAATGCTGAATTTTTTTATCCAACAGATGCAAAGATTCCTGCATCTCTTCCAGACGCATACGCAACTGCTCTCTCTGCTCCTCTAAAATGGCTTTTCTGGCACGGGCCGTTTCTTCGCCCTGCTGGTAAAGCGCCACATACTCAATCAGTGCTTCGATTTGCACTCCGGCCTTCCGCATACACTTCATAAGCTGTATCCAGCCGCAGGAGGCTTCGTCATAGTCGCGAATTCCGCTTTTGGTTCTGGGAACCGGAGGAATCAGACCGATTCTCTCATAATACCGCAGGGTATCCGCTGAAATATCGTATTTTTTACTGGCTTCCGCAATGGTCATACACTTCCATCCTTTCTTAAAGTCCTGCAGGCTGCTTCAGTTTCTCGGCAAAATCTTTCATGGCATGAGAAATCTGCAGCATCTGAGGACAAACTGCCTCACAGCTTTTACAGCCGATACAGGCCGCCGGACGCTTCTCTTCTTCCAGGGCATCCGCCGCCATCTGGACAATGATGTTATTGGCAAAACGCATTTCATTATACATGGAAAGCAAGGTAGGAATGTCCAGTCCTTTGGGGCAGTGCGTTACACAATAACGACAGGCTGTACAGGGGAGCGTGTCCAGCATACTGTCTGTCACCTCTGCCAGCACCTTCTGTTCCCCTTCACTTAAAGGTTTATCCTCCTCATAAGTGTAGATATTTTTCTCCATCTGCTCCATGTTCGACATTCCGGATAAAACCACAGTCACACCAGGTACGCTCTGAAGGAAGCGGAAAGCCCATGCCGGAATTTCTTCCTCCGGACGAAGCATTTTCAGCTTTTCTGTATTTTCCTCTGAAAGCTGTGCCAGACGTCCTCCTCTTAAAGGTTCCATGACCCAGACAGGCATATGATACGCATTTAAAAGCTCTACCTTGGCTTTTGCGTCCTGCAGTTTCCAGTCCAGATAGTTTAACTGAATCTGGCAGAATTCCATATGCTCTCCGCAGGCTTTCAGAAAGTGCTCCAGTGTCTCATATCTGGCATGTGCCGAAAAGCCCAGATGACGGATTCTGCCTGCTTTCTTCTGCTGCAGCAGATATTCCAGAATCCCATATTCAGGATTCAGATAGGCATCTATGTTTTTCTCATACACATTGTGCAAAAGGTAAAAATCAAAATACTCCACGCCGCATTTTTTCAGCTGCTCTTCAAAAATTTCCTCCACCTTGTTCATATTGGACAAATCATAGCCCGGAAATTTACTGGCCAGACAGTAGCTGTCTCTTGGATATTTGCGCAGCAGTTTTCCCATAACCACTTCTGACTGTCCATTGTGATAACCGTAAGCCGTATCAAAATAATTCACACCGTTCTCTATAGCGCGGGCAATCATTCCCGCAGTTCTTTCTTCGTCAATGGCTGCATCCGGCTGGTCTCCCAGTGTGGGCAGGCGCATAGCGCCAAACCCCAGGGAAGAAAGTTTTAAGTCCTGAAATTCTTTATATATCATCTCTTTTGTCCTCCTGTCTGCTCTTCTTAGGACAGCATACTCCTTGAAGTTCACTCTAAGTCAAGCAGTTTTTTCAGAAAAACAAATTTTATGTTTCCAACAAGGTTATCAGTCTGCTGGTACCCAGACGGTCTGCACCCAAATCCAGAAATTTCTCCGCATCTTCCACAGAAGAAATTCCTCCGGCTGCTTTCACCTTCACCTGCTCTCCCACATGTTTTCGCATCAGCTCTACATCGGCAAAAGTAGCGCCGCCTGTGGAAAAACCCGTGGATGTCTTAATGTATTCTGCACCGGACCGGGTGACTACACGGCACATTTCCAGCTTTTCGTCTTCTGTGAGCAGACAGGTTTCTATAATCACCTTTAAAACTTTCCCGCCGCAGGCCTGCTTCACAGCCTGGATTTCCTCCAGCACCCGGTCATAATCCCGTTCCTTTACCATGCCCAGATTGATCACCATATCTATTTCATCTGCACCGTTCTCCACGGCATCTCTGGTTTCCAAAACCTTTACAGCCGTTGTGGTATTTCCATTGGGAAATCCAATAACCGTGCAGATGTTTACTTTGTCCTGCACGTACTCCTTTGCCCTTTTTACATAGCAGGGCGGAATACACACCGACGCGGTCTGATATTTCATTCCTTCTTCACAAATCCTGCGAATTTCTTCCCAGGTGGCTGTCTGTTTTAACAATGTATGGTCCAGTCTGCTTAATAGTTCTCTTTTTTCCATGTAAGCTTCTCCTTTTGTCCTTTTACAGAAGTTCTTTTAACAGGGAAGTACCAATGGTTCCTTCCGGCATTGCTACGCAGAAATTATCTGCAATGGTAGCGCCAATTACGGCAAACGTATCACTGACCCCCAGATTTTTCCCCTCCTTCATAGAAGGAGAATAGGCCAGAAACGGCACCTGTTCTCTGGTGTGGTCTGTTCCTGTATACGTCGGGTCATTGCCATGGTCAGCAGTGAGAATCAGCAAATCATCTTCCCGCAGCACAGAAAGCAGCACACCCAGCTTTTCATCAAAACGCTCCAGTTCCTCTGCATATCCCTGGACATTTCTTCTGTGTCCCCACAGAGCATCAAAATCCACCAAATTGGTAAAACACAGCCCTGTAAAGTCTCTTTTCGCAAGGTCTGTGGTCTGTTCCATGCCGTGTACCGAGCTTTGAGATTTATTGGATTCTGTCAGCCCCTGTCCGTCAAAAATATCGTAAATCTTTCCCACGGAAATCACGGAAAGTCCGGCTTCTTTTAAGCTGTCCAGCGCCGTTTTTCCATAGGGTTTTAAAGCATAGTCATGGCGGTTTGCCGTCCGCTTAAACGCTCCTTTTTTCTTTCCGGTATAGGGTCTTGCAATGACGCGTCCCACCTTCCACTCATCCCGCATGGTCAGTTCTCTGGCGATTTCACAGTAATGGTACAGGGTTTCCAGTCCCATGGTTTCTTCATTGCCGCAGATTTGGAGAACCGAATCTGCAGAAGTGTACACAATCAGTTTTCCTTCCCGGATTTCCTGCTCTGCCAGTTCTTCTAAGATTTCTGTTCCGCTGGCGCTTTTGTTTCCAATAATGGTTCTGCCTGTACGCTGTTCCAGTTCCCGGATGAGCTCCGGTGGAAAGCCGTTTTCCGTAAAAGTTTTGAATGGTTTTGTCACATGCAGCCCCATCATTTCCCAGTGTCCCGTCATGGTATCCTTGCCGCAGCTTCTCTCCTGCAGTTTCATATAGCAGGCCATTGGACGTTCCGCTTCCGGAATATTCTTCAGTTTATGAAGATTGGCAATGCCCAGTTTCTGCAGATTTGGAATCCGAAAATTCTCTTTTTTCTCTGCAATATGCCCTAAAGTGTCCACCCTGATATCTCCGTATTTTTCAGAATCCGGCATAGCCCCGATTCCCAGGGAATCCAGTACAATGGTAAAAATTCTCCGATACTTCATATGCAACCTTCCTTTCTGTATGGTTCCAAGTTTATGCGTGATTTCTGTCCCTTTCCTCTTCCGGCATTTCCAGATTTTTTCCCGAAAATCCCAGGGGAAGCAACTCCTCTAAAGTATATTCTTCCCATGTTTTGTCGCCTTTTCCCAAAAGAATCCGAAACTCTTTTGGCTCGCAAAATTCCATAAACACCTGTCTGCATACACCGCAGGGCGCTGTCAAGTCTGTTGGTTCTCTCCCTTCCATACCGCCCACAATGGCAATGGCAGCAAACGCTCTGACTCCCTCAGAAACCGCCTTAAAAACTGCAGTCCGTTCCGCACAGTTGGTAGGACTGTAAGCAGCATTTTCAATATTGCAGCCGGTAAAAATCTGTCCCTCCTTTGTCAGCAGCGCCGCCCCTACCTGAAAATGAGAATAAGGGGCATACGCAAAGGTTCTGGCCTCCAAAGCCCGATTCACTAAGGTTCTTTTTTCCTGTTCTGTCATACACTTTCCCTGTCTTTCTGAATCAGCAGACGAATTCCCTCTACTGCTACGCGAATCGCGGTTTCCGTGTCATGTACAATGGGGTTCTCAAGCCCCTGCTTTTCTCTCTCCTGGTTTCCTATCACCAGCAGGTCTGTTCCCACTCGCACTTTCAGATAATTTCCCACAATAAACAGTGCAGCGGATTCCATTTCTGAGGCTTTACAGCCCATGCGCAGCCAGGCTTCCCACTTGTTCAGCAGTTCATAACTCACCGGCTTTGTCTCCGGCTCGTGCTGTCCGTAAAACGCATCTTTGCACTCCACCACACCTGTGTGGTAAGTACAGCCGCAGCGTCCGGCCGCCTCCACCAGTGCGTTTGTTACCTGCAGATTAGGTACTGCCGGATATTCAATGGGCGCATATTCCTTGCTGGTTCCCTCCATACGGATAGCGCCTGTGGCAATCACAAGGTCGCCGCCCTTTACTTCTGTATCCATACCGCCGCAGGTTCCCACACGGACAAAGGTGTCCGCGCCGCATTGCACCAGTTCCTCCAGAGCAATAGACGCCGAAGGCCCGCCGATTCCCGTGGAAGTCACACTGACTTTTTCTCCGTCCAGATATCCGGTATACGTCTTGTATTCCCGGCTGTCTGCAATGAGTACAGGATTGTCCAGATATTTTGCGATTTTCTCACATCGCTTGGGATCACCGGGCAAAATTACATACCGTCCTACGTCCCCTCTGCGAATCTGTAAATGATACTGAAGTCCTGCTTCCCCTGAATAGTTTTGCATAATACCGTCTCCTCTCATGAAAAATTTTTTCTATTTGCTGTTACATGGGCGTCCCCACCTCAATCAAATTACCGTCCAAATCGTAAAACCGAACCATTTTCTGTCCCCAGCTATGGGTCATAAGCCGGTTGACATATTCGATATCGGGATAACGTTCCTCAAGTTTTTCCACAAACGCCTCTATATCCCGCTCTTCAAAATAAAGTTCACAAGAATTGCTCTTTTGCACAATTTCTTTTCCCACAAAGTCTCTCCAGATTTTTTCGTCCTGAAGCACCAGACCTTCTGTTAAAATCATATTTCCCCCATGATCTAATATCGTATCCAGTCCAAATAAATCATGGTAAAACTCCCTGGATTTTTCAATATCCTTCACAACCACCAACACATTTTTCAATTTCATCAGACGTCATCTCCTACTCATACAAAAACAGCAGTTTTTCCTCTTTCAAATACAGCCTTTCCGGTATCTTTCCCGCATTCTCCCACAAATATTTGGAAACCTTCCAGTCAATCCTCTGTTTTCCTTTTGGACTTGCCAGAAAAGAAATATTATACTCAAACATATCCTCCGTCACAATGGGCTTTTGCAAAGGAAAGCACAGACAATTTTCCTCTTCTTTTATCAGAAATTCATGGGCGCGGACCGCCACGGATTGTATGCCTTCCGTGCTGCGGTTTTGAATCGGAAAGGCTATGCCCCAGTCCGGTACCACAATCTCATTCTGTTCTTTTGTCTGCACATCGGCGATATTCTTGCATCCGGTAAGGCGTGCTGTCACCTTTGTCCGTGGATTTTGAAACAGCGCTTTCGTTTCCCCCTGCCCCACAATCCGGCCATGGTCCATGACCAGCATTTCCTCACTCATTCGATAAATCTCATCTCTACTATGAGAAACCAGAATCACCGTTCCGGAATACTCTTTCAAAAATTCCATCATCTCTCTTTGAAGCTGATCCCGCAGATATACGTCCAACGCAGAAAAAGGCTCATCCAGAAGAATCACCTCCGGCTCGCATATCATCATTCTGGCCAGTGCGGCTCTCTGCTGCTGTCCTCCTGAGAGTTCGTGGGGAAGGCGTTTTTCCAGACCTTTTAATTGAAATTTTTCCATATACTGTGCGGCCTTTTGCCTCTTTTCCCTGGGGCTTACCAAAAGACCTGCCATAATATTTTCTTCCACCGTCATGGTTGGAAAAAGGGCATAATTCTGAAACAGATATCCTACCTTCCTTTTCTGGGGTTTTTCACAGATTTTTTGTTCCGTATCCAGTAACGTTCTGCCGCAAATCACAATTTTCCCTTCATCTGCGCTTTCCACTCCTGCCAGACTTCGCAACAGCAGACTTTTTCCGCTTCCTGACGCCCCCAGAATCCCAATGCGGCGGCAGTCGCTGGAAAACTCTACAGCAAGCTGAAACCTTTCCAACTTTTTCTTTATTTTCACTTCCATAAACATACACCTCTTGGCCCCATCCGAAATCTGCCCCTTTCGGTAAACTTTTACCAGCGTTTTCTCCGCTTTCCTTTGCTGCCTGCCACCAGGTTCATAACCAGCAGGATTCCAAACGCTGCCACAAGCACAATAGCGACCCAGAAGCCTGCCGTGGCATAATCTCCGTCCTGAATTACCATAGCGATTTTCTGGGATATGGTTCCTGTTTTTCCCGGAATATTTCCCGCCAGCATAGAAGTGGCACCATATTCTCCCAGCGCCCTGGCAAAGGTCAGCACGGTTCCCGCAGCCACACCCGGTCCGGCAGTGGGAAGCACCACCTTCCAGAAAATTTTTGTCTCAGACATGCCCAAAGTGCGGGCCGCATAAATCAGATTGGAATCTATCTGTTCAAAAGCCCCCCTGGCATTGCGGTACATCAGGGGAAAGGCAATCACCACTGCCGCCAGCACACACCCGGCCCAGGACTGTATGATTTTAATATGAAAGGAATCATACAAAAATGCCCCCACCGGCCTTCTGGTGCTAAAGGTCAGAAGAAGAAAAAATCCCGCTGCCGTAGGGGGCAGCACCATGGGCAGCGTGAGTATACCGTCCAGTACGGCCCTTGTTTTCCCTCCGGCCTTCATAGCCTTTGCCGCCGCAAAAATCCCCAGAAAAAAAGAGAAAAATGTGGCGGCAATTCCTGTTTTTAAGGAAATCCAAAGGGGACTCCAGTCCAGATTTTCCAGTATCTGCTTCAACGCTTCCATGGCCTCTCCTTTACTCTACATTCGTGTCAAAATAATAGTTTTCAAAAACTTCTTTTGCCTCATCGGAAAGCACATATTCCAGAAAATCCTGAGCCGCTTCTTCCTGTGCCTTATCTGCTTCCTGGTTTTTCACCCGGCAGATAGGATAAATCACATCTCCGGTCAAATCGTATCCCACAGTTTCCAGAATTTTCACCTTGTCCTCATATCCGTAGGTATCCGAATAATAAGTGGTTCCCACCTCACAGGCCCCTTCTGTCACAGCAGTAAGCGCCTTGCTTACGTTATCCTGCTCACTGATTTCCACACCGCCTAAGCCTTCGGACACTTCCTGCGTCGTAATTTTGGACACGTCCTCTGCCTGCGGCAAAATCCCCATATTCACCAGAGCCTGCCGGGTATACTTGCCCACCGGTACACTGCCCCCTGCAAGAGCAATACTTTTGGCTTCCTGCAAATTGTTAAGTCCGGTTACTTTTGTTTCACTGTCTTTTAAAGTCAGAAGCACTACCTGATTGTTTACCACATTGCGGCGGGTTCCCTCCACAATCAGTCCGTCCTGCTCCAACTGGTCCATTTGTTTCTGGGATGCGGAAAAGAAAATATCACAGGCATATCCCTCTTCAATCTGGGTCAGCAGGGTACCGGAGCTGTCTGCATTGTATACAATTTTCACCTCCGGGTGCTCCTCCTTATATTTCTCTGCCAGTTCGGTCATCACGGTATTTAAACTCGCTGCAATAAACACCTGAATTTCTTCAGGTTCTGTATTCGTTTCTTCCGTTCCGCCGCAGGCACCCAGTCCTGCTGTCATACACAATACCAAAGCTGCTGCTAAAAATCGTTTCTTCATTCTGCTTCTCCTATTCTCTTTTGTTCTGTTTTCTTCTAATTTCTTCCACATTCTCCTTCGGTTCCCCGCAGGATTCCCAGACCGTGTTCCAAGACCGACAGAACAAATTCCAGAGATTCCTTTACTGCCTTAGGGCTTCCCGGAAGATTTACAATCAGCGTGCCCTTTCGGATTCCGGATTCTGCCCGGCTTAACATAGCGCGCTTTGTAATGGTCATGGAATATCCCCGGATGGCCTCCGCAATGCCTCTGGCCATGCGGTCACACACGGCAATGGTTGCTTCCGGGGTCACATCCCTTTTAGAAAATCCGGTACCGCCGGTGGTGAGAATCAGGCTTATCTGCCTCTGGTCAGCCAGACGCATCAGCTGCTGTTCCAACGGTTTCTGTTCATCTGGTAAAAGCAGCGTTTCTTCCACCTGGTATCCGGCTTCTTCCAGCATTTTTACAATCAACGGACCGCTTTTGTCCTCTCGTTCGCCCTTAGCCCCTTTATCGCTGAGGGTAATCACTGCCGCTGTATAAGGCCGGTTTGCGTCAGGCAGTACCAATTGGATTTCGTCTCCCCTTTTGATTCTTCCCCCCTGCAAAACTCTGGCAAATACCCCTTCCTTGGGCATAATACATTCTCCCATGCGCTGATAAATCTGACAGTGGTTATGACACTCCTTTCCAATCTGGGTCATTTCCAGCACCACATCTCCTATCCGGAAACGGCTGCCCACAGGCAGAGCGGCAAAGTCAAATCCCTCTACCACCAGATTTTCTCCAAAAGCGCCGAAGTCCACTTCTGCTCCTCTTGCCTGAAAATCCTGAATTTTCTCTACAGAGAGCATGCTCACCTGACGATGCCACGGGCCTCCGTGAGCATCTCCCAGAATCCCCCATTGTGGGGTCAGTTCTGCTTCTACTACTTCCGTTTTTGCAGTTCCTCTCTGTTTACTGATACAGATTGCTCTGATATTTCCCATTTCTATCCTCCTATTTTCCACATATCCCGCTGCTCTGTTATCTGTTCCGTATGTGCAAAACAATGCCTCTGGGGCTTCTTTTCAACAGCACTTCTAAGCAGTTCTCTGATTTCCTCACGATTTCCTGCTCTTACTGCCTCTTTCAGAGAAAAATTTTCCTCATAGCAAAGGCAGGGCTTTACCTTTCCCTCCGCCGTCATGCGCAGGCGGTTACAGCCTGCACAGAAATTATCATGTATGGCGCTGATAAAGCCCACACTTCCCTGAAAACCGGGAAAACGGTAATACACTGCCGGGCCGTTTCCGTGAGAACGGCCGTCCGGTTCTGCCTTTCCGAAAGATGCCTGCATCTCTTCCAACAGCAAAATATTGGAAACTCCCTCTGTTTCCTTATCTTTTCCCAGAGGCATTTTTTCAATAAATCGCACATCTATTCTGCGGTTTTTAGCCAATAGCGCCAGTTCTTTCCAATCCTTTCCGTTCTCCCAGGGCAGCAGTACCGTGTTGGTTTTTAAAGGCACCGGGAATCGGCTCATCGTATCCAGTCCTTCAAGGACCTGTGCAAGCTTGTCAAAGCCCGTGATTTTCCTGTATGTTTCCTCATTCAAGGTATCCAGACTCACATTCACTCCATCAATCCCAGCCTGATAAAGCGCCTCGGCGAAAGGAGCCAGAAGTACACCGTTGGTTGTCAGGGTCACCTTTTCCATTCCGGGAATTTCTTTCAGTTTCCGGATAAGTTCCACACAGCCGGGACGCAGAAGAGGTTCTCCTCCGGTAATCTTTATTTTTCGGATACCCATCCGGGCGCCGCAGACACAGATGTCCAGAATTTCCTCCAGACTTAAAAGTTCTTTCCGGGGCAGAAAGCAGGGCATTTCCGGCATACAGTACCTGCACCTTAAATTGCAGCGGTCTGTAATGGAAATCCGCATATAATCCACTGTTCTTCCGTAGCTGTCCTTCACTTACTGCTCCCCGCTTTCCATCTGCCTCTGGTATATCCCGCTTTTTCCCCCGGTTTTCTTTTCCAGACAGATATTTCCGATTTCCATACTTTTATCCACCGCCTTACACATATCGTAAATGGTAAGCAGCGCAGTGCTCACTCCGGTCAAAGCTTCCATCTCCACTCCAGTCTTTCCCACAGTACGCACGGTACACACCGCTTTTACTGCGCATTCCTGCTCCAAAAGGAAAAACTCCAATTCTACCTTGGAAAGATTCAGCACATGGCAGAGAGGAATCAGTTCTGAAGTCTTCTTCGCCCCCATGATTCCGGCAATTCTGGCCACACCCAGCACGTCTCCTTTTCCCATTCCACCTTCTGCAAGTTTCAAAAAGCATGCTCTGCTCATAGTAATGGTTCCCGCGGCAATGGCTTCTCTGACCGTTTGCTTTTTCTCGCTGACGTCTACCATAACCGCCTCGCCCCGGTTGTTAAAATGCGTAAACTCTCCCATTTAAACTCCTTTCCCAAATCCGCAGTTCGGATAGGTACACTGGGGACAGGACAGACACAGACCGCCTTCCCCTGCCCGGATAAAATCTTCCTCTGTGAGCATTTCTCCTGCCAGAAGCCGCGGCAGAACCAAATCGAAAATCGTTCTTTTCGCATACATGACACAGCCAGGCAGTCCCAGAACGGGAATCTTCCTATCCCCATGCTCATAATAAGCCAGCAGGAACATAGCGCCCGGCAGCATGGGTGCTCCGTAAGTCACAATCCTGGCCCCTGTATTTTTAATAGCCAGAGGCGTCCGGTCGTCCGGGTCCACACTCATGCCTCCTGTGCAGATAACCATTTCCACGCCTTTTTCTATCATTTCTTCAATGGCTTTTGTAATCACAACATGGTCGTCTCCGCTTAATACATGCTCTGTCATCTGCACCTGATACTCTGCCAGTTTTTCCTCAATGACCGGGGTAAAGGTATCGGAAATTCTGTTTTTCAGCACCTCGCTTCCCGTAGTAACCACTCCTGCGGTTTTATACCGGTAAGGCAAAATCTGAAAAATCGGTTCTTCCCCTGTAGCCTGCCTGGCTGCCTCCATTTTTTCTTTTTCGATTACCAGGGGAATAATTCTGGTACCTGCAATTTTATCCCCTTTTTTCACCGGAAAATTGCCGTGGCGGCTGGCAATCATCATCTGGCCCATCCCATTGATTTTGTGCAGGGTTTCTCTTTGTATCTTCAGAACGCCGTCCATGTCGGCAATGAGTTCTATTTTTCCTTCCTTAACTTCACTTCCGTGCATATGCTCGCCCTTGCAAATGCGGTACAGGATTTCTGCCGCTTCGTTCTCATGCAGCATATGCTCATTATTTTCCCATATATAAATATGCTCTTTTCCCACACTTAAAAGAACGGGAATGTCCTCCTTCTGAATCACATGGCCTTTGCGAAACACAGCGTCTTTGGTAACGCCTTTGATAATCTGCGTAATATCATGGCATAAAATCTGTCCTACTGCGTCTTCTGTACGCATTAATTTCATAATAATATGCTCTCCCTTCTATCTGAACAAAAATAGTTTGTTTTCTCTATCTTTCTATTTTAATGCATCTTGCCCGTTCTGTCTATCTCCCTTCCCATTTTCTGTTGACAAACCCTTTCCCCCATTCTATAATGATTTATAACTTTTACGCTGTAATATCGTAAAATACAGGGAGGGATTGCATTATGAAACAAATTTCAGGAAACCGACTGTTGGTAAAAGCCCTGAAAGAAGAAGGGGTGGACGTTTTATTCGGCTATCCCGGGGCGTGTACCATTGACATCAGCGACGAGCTTTACAAACAGAACAATCTGGACATCATACTTCCCCGGCATGAGCAGGCTCTGGTTCACGAGGCAGACGCCTATGCCAGAACCACAGGAAAGGTTGGGGTCTGTCTGGTGACCAGCGGTCCCGGCGCTACCAATCTGGTGACAGGTCTTGCCACAGCCAACTATGACAGCGTACCTCTCGTATGCTTTACCGGACAGGTGGCACGTCATCTCATTGGAAACGACGCTTTTCAGGAGGTAGATATTGTGGGTATCACCCGCAGCATTACCAAATACGGCGTCACCGTACGCAGGCGGGAAGACCTGGGACGAATTATCAAAGAAGCCTTCTATATTGCACGCACAGGAAGACCCGGCCCTGTGCTCATTGACTTACCAAAAGACGTGATGGCTGAGCTTGGCAGCCCCGAATATCCCAAAACTGTCAACATTCGGGGATACAAACCCAATTCCGGTATCCATGTGGGGCAGCTGAAAAAGGCGCTGAAGCTTCTCCAAAAAGCCAAAAAACCTCTGTTTCTGGCAGGGGGCGGTGTCAACATTGCAGGAGCCGGAGAAGTTTTCACCAAAGTGGCTGAGCAAACCCAGGTTCCTGTGGTAACGACCATTATGGGCAGAGGCGCTATTTCCACCAACCATCCGCTGTTTATTGGAAATCTGGGCATGCACGGCGCTTATGCTGCCAATATGGCTGTCAATAACTGCGATTTGCTGTTTTCCATTGGTACTCGCTTTAACGACCGTATCACCGGAAAACTCCACGAATTTGCTCCCCATGCGCAGATTGTCCACATTGATATTGATACGGCTTCTATTTCCAGAAATATCCATGTAGATATCCCTATTGTGGCAGATGCCAAAGAAGCCCTGCTTAAGATGGATGCTTATGTAGAGCCCTGCAGCACGGGCAAATGGCTGAAGGAAATCCATGCATGGCAGGAAGAACACCCGCTTACCATGAAGAAGCGGGCGCTGATGGGGCCTCTGGATATTCTTCAGGAAATCAACCGCCAGTTTGACAAAGCCATTCTGGTCACAGACGTGGGCCAGCACCAGATGCTGGTAACCCAGTACGCAGAGATTACAGAAAAGAAAAAACTGATTATGTCCGGAGGCCTTGGCACTATGGGCTATGGACTTCCCGGTGCCATTGGGGCAAAAATCGGCAATCCCGATACGCCTGTCATTGCCGTTTCCGGCGACGGCGGCATGCAGATGAATATTCAGGAACTGGCTACCGCAGTTCTGGAAGAACTTCCGGTCATTCTCTGTATTTTCAATAACGAATATCTGGGCATGGTACGCCAGTGGCAGAAGCTGTTCTACGGCAAACGGTATTCTATGACAAACCTGCGGGCCGGCGCTCTCTCCCGCCGCACAGACGGAGAAGAACTGCCGCCTTATACCCCGGATTTTGTCAAACTGGCTCAAAGCTATGGGGCTGACGGCATTCGTGTTACGAAAAAAGAAGAAATCGCCCCTGCCTTTGAGCGGGCTAAGACCCACGCCAAGACGCCTACGGTGATTGAATTTATCCTCGACCCGGAGGAAATGGTTTACCCGATGATTAAACCCGGCGGCACTCTGGCCGATATGATTATGGATTGTTAGGAGGCGGGACTATGGAAAAAGGAATGAAAAAAAGATGGATTTCCCTCTATGTGGAAAATCAGGTAGGGGTACTTTCCAAAATTTCCGGACTGTTCTCCGGAAAATGCTACAATCTGGACAGTCTCACGGTAGGAACCACGGAAGACCCTACGGTTTCCCGTATGACCATTGCAACCGTCAGTGATGACGAAACCTTTGAGCAGATAAAAAAGCAGTTAAACCGCATGGTGGAGGTTATCAAAGTCATTGATTTTACGGATATTTTTATCCGCATGAAGGAAATTCTCTATGTGAAAGTCAGAGATTGCTCTCTGGAGGAAAAAATCGAGTTGTTTCAGATTGCGGAAACCTTTAAAGGACGTGTCATTGACCGTGGAAAAGACAGCCTGCTTCTGGAATTTGTCCAGACCGCTGCCAAAAATGATGCGGTTGTCAAGCTGTTTAAAGAAGAATTTAAAAATATCGAAGTGGTACGGGGCGGAAGCGTGGGAATTGAATCCATCAGCATGATGGAACACTGATTCTCCCCCCTATTCCAAAAAGCCCGCGAAGCTGCAGTCTTTCCTGTTTCTTCGCGGGCTTTTCTTTTTTATGCATCTTAGTATCTTCCGTAAAGTCTTCCTGTCCATGCAGCGTCAATGGCTGCGAAAGCTTTTCCGTTTTTCTCAATGTATCTTTCCAGGCGCTGTCCAAATGTCATTTTTTTTGTATCTATATTGTTCTGATTTAATTTCTTCATAATAATTTCTCCTCTTTTTGAAATAAGTGTTTTCCTTGTTTACAACCATATGTTATCATAGACTATAGAATTATTTTAGATAATATATTGACTGTTTTTAGGTCAATATTGACATTTAGGAGGTTTTTTATGAAGACTGCGTTTTACAGACATCTGGATGACCTGGAGGGAAAAAATATCTCCATCCGCTATCAGACCAACCGTGGTTCTTATTTCCCAGCCCACTGGCATCCTGCCGTTGAACTGCTCTATATCCTGAACGGCACTGCGGAAATCACCATAAGCGGCAAAAAATACACCCTGGTGGCAGGGGAATTTATTGTTACGGATTCCAACCAGATACATGAATCCCGCTGCGCTCTTGCTTATACGGAAATCTGTGTGCACATTTCCAGGGCATTTCTGGAATCCTATATGGAGCAGGGTATCCTTCCCCATCTGGTGTGCAGCAGAGAAACCCTTACCCACAAAGACCTTCCCTGGTTTCTGGAAATCTGTGACCTTTTCAAGCAGCTGGTTCCCCTTTACATCACCCAGCCCCCTGCCATGAACCTGGCCTGTGAAGCCATTGTCATGCAGATTCTGTTTAAACTGGTAAACCATTTCTCTGTTTCCATTCCTGCAGAGGAAGTACCTGCCGCCGGAAATCAGGAACGACTAAAGGAGATTCTGCTCTATGTGGAAGAACACTACAGCCACAGCATTTCTCTGGAGGAAATTTCTGCTCATTTTGGTCTCAACCGGGAATATTTCTGCCGTTTTTTCAAAAAGAATGTGGGGCTCAACTTTTCCCGGCATGTAAATCTGGTCCGGCTTTCTCACATTCATTTTGAACTGCTTACCACCAATGACCCCATTATGGAAATCATTGACCGGAACGGATTTACCAATTATAAGCTGTTTCATAAGCTCTTTCGTGAGATTTATGGCTGTACGCCCCGTGATTTGCGGACGTCGAAATCTGCAGGGGCGGAAAATTAAAACTGCTACAAAAACAGCCTCTTTCTGGCTGTCCGCACAGACAACAGGCAGATTCCGCTAAACAGCACCAAAACAATGCCTGCACTCCACAGATTTACCAGCAGCAACTCTTCCTTCATGACATTTCCCAGCGCATGTATGGAAAACCAGGAGGTGACAACCATGAGCACGAAGGGACAGTAGTAGGTAAAACAGATTTCATTCCGTACAGACTTTTTCAATACCTTTGTCTGAATTCCCATTTTTTCCAATACCCTGTACCGCTCTTTGTCCTCGTAAACTTCATTGCCCGTCTTTAAGAAAATAATACTTCCTGCTGCCAGTACCAGCGTCACAAACATAAACTGGCACAGAGAATACATAATCCGAATCCAACCGTCCTGCTTAGACTGTGCCTGGGAATAGTTGACACCGGTTGTATACTGGCCGTTTTCATCCTGCGTAACCAGGGATTGAAGATAAGCCTTTGACGCTTCTATGTTTTCGGGGTTTTTCAACCTGTAATTATACAGATAGCTTTTCACCCCAAGTCCCTCCAATTCTTCAAACGTCTTATCACTGACCACATAGATATCTGCTGAGCTTTGCAGAGCTCCCAGATAAGGGGTCTTGTCCACGGTAAGAACCTCATACATTTTCTCTCCTATCTGCTGTTTTTCATCTCCAACCGAACTGCCCGCAAGGCTCATAAGAATTTCGTGGTCCAGGTTAATCACCTGGGTGTCCTTCAGTTCTTTGTAGGGAAAGGAAAGCCCTGCCGCTTTGGCCGCGGACTTTACCTGGGAATAAGATACCACACCGTACATCGTTTGATTGTATTTTGAATGCATGGTTTTGGAATCCAGAATTACCAGTTCATAAGTATTCCAGCATTCCAGTTCATTTTCCTGTTGGATACCCCTGGCAATTTCTTCCCCGTCTTTTGGCTGTGTGCTTACCACCTGACAGGTATAAACCCGGTCAAAGGCATGTATTTTCTCATACCGCTGCTTCATGGCAATGGAAAAGGCCAGCACAGTCACAGAACAGATCATCAGTACAGTCACCATGGCATACGTTCTGTAATTCTTTTTCATGCGGAAAGCCAGACTGTTCACCCAGAGATTTCTCTCTTTTTTATACAGATACTTTTTATTGCCTGTCAGCTTTCTCAAAAGTGCAGGGATAAGACCGGAAAACAGCAAATACACGCCTGCAATCACCAGAATTACCGCTGCCAGAGCATTATTCAGAGCCTGCATACCATTGGTATCCCAGGCCAGATAATAGCCTGCTCCCAGAATACCCAGACCTGCCAGAATGCGCAGAAAGGTCAGAATCCCCTTTTCCGGACGGATTTCTTTCTGCTTCGCACCGGAAAGCAGATTCAGCACACTGCTGGTTGCCAGGGTGTGATAACTCTTTAACGTCATCAGTCCGTATACACCGCCAAACATAGCTGCTGTCACCAGTACCGGCGAAAGACTGAAAGAAAATTTTACATCCACACTGATATCCGACAGCTTCAAAAGCAGCATCTGAAACAGCTTGGAAAACAACACTCCGGTTACAATTCCCGAAACCAGGGAAACCAACCCGATAAATACAGCTTCCAGCACATACATTTTTCCGATACGCTGATTATCCAACCCCATAAAGATGTAAATACCGATTTCTTTTTTCCTCTGATTTAAAAACACATTGGACGCATACCAGATAAAGAAGAATAAAAATACGGCAAATACAACAGACGCGGCCTTTACAATCATATCAATGTAATCCTTTTTATAATCCATGAGTACGTCCATGGAATCCGAATACAGCACATTTTGAAAATTAAAAAAGATAAACACAGAAAAGGCCAGGGAAACAATGAGCATACCATAATTTCTTACACTTCGCTTAAAGTTCGAAAAAGAAAGCTTGAAAAGACTCATTCCTGCTCACCTCCCATGGCAGCCAGCATGGACATGATTTCCTCGTAAAACGCCTTTCTGCTTTCCCCGTGGTTTAAGCGGCTGTGAATTTTTCCGTCTTTGAGAAAATACACCTGTCTTGCATAGCTGGCTGTGTAGCCGTCATGGGTAACCATTAAAATCGTAGCCTTCTCCTCTTCATTAGCCGCCTTCAGACAGCACAGCAAATCCCGGCTGGATTTGGAATCCAAGGCTCCGGTGGGCTCATCCGCAAACAAAATCCGGGGTTCCGTAATCAAAGCTCTGGCGCTGGCCGCCCTCTGCTTCTGTCCTCCGGAAAGCTGATAGGGATATTTCCGCAGATGGCTTTCCAATCCAAAGGCGCACGCTCTCTGCTGTACCTTCCGGATAATCTCTCCGCTTTTCGCCCCGTTTAAAGATAAAGGCAGCGCAATATTATCCTGCAAAGTCATATTATCCAGCAGATTATACTCCTGAAAGATAAACCCGATTTTATCTCTTCGGATAAGAGAAAGCTGCTTGTTGGACAATTTTGTAATGTCCTTTCCTTCCAGAAGAATTTCTCCCTTTGTGGGCTTATCCAGTGTGGACAAAAGATTTAAAAGCGTGGTTTTCCCTGCGCCGCTGGGACCCATAATGGCAATGAAATCACCTTCAAAAATATCCATACTGATATCCTGCAGTACAGGTGTTTCATATCCCTTTCGTCCATAATTCTTATACAGATTTCTGATTTCCAATATTTTATTCATGTTCTATTACCTCCCTGTCTGCTTTTATCTTAGCAGACAGGATTCTAAAAATCCTTTCATTCCGGCAACACTTTCCCTTCCAGACTTTCATTTTTGTTAGAAATCCGCTTTTTGCTGCTTAAGGCAGTAGCAAATGGTCGGAGGTATCCTGAAAATACAGCGAAAAACAGGTTCCCTCCCCTTCCCTGGACGAAACCTCTATGGAAATGCAAAGCAGCTGTGCAATGCTTTTCGCAAAAGCAAGCCCCATTCCGGTAGAATGATAGTCGCCCTTTCTGAGTATTTTTCCCACATACCCTTTTTCAAAAATATAGGGCAAATCTTCCGAAGAAATACCGATTCCCTTATCTTCCACCGTAAAAATCACACCTTTTTCTTCCCTTTTTGCACGAAAGGAAAGTTTGGGCTCGTCTTTCCTGTATTTCACTGCGTTTCCAACGAGCTGGTTCAATAAATACACCAGCCACCGTCTGTCGCTGTATACCGAAATCCCCTGCAAATCCAATTCCAGTTCAAACTGATACTGAATCAGGAAATACGACTGATTTTTCACAGCCTCCTTTACCACGCTTTCCAGTGTAAGCTTTTCCATGCGCACATCGTGCTGGGGCTGCTGCAGCTTGCTTCCTGTAAGTACGGTGTGAATCAGCCCTTCCAGCCGCATAATACAGTCCTGCATATCTCTTTTCAGGCCTGTATCCTGATTTCTCTGATTCATGAGTTTTAAGGAGGTCAAAGGCAGCTTGGCCTCATGGGACCAGCGTGCAATATAATCCGAAAGCTCGCCCAGACGCCTGGTGTATTCCGCCGCCTCTTTTTGCTGCTCCTCCTGTATTTTGCAGACATACCCATACAGTTCCTCTCCCAGAATTTTCTTTTCCTCCTCTGCCAAAAAGGCCTCCTGATTCTGAAAATAATTTTTCAGCTTCCTCCATTTCTGATAATCCCGGATAAGCCAGCACACTCCGAAAAAGCAAAGCAACAGATTCAGATACAGGATATCCTCTCCCTGCAGCGCAGGAACACACAAGAAAATAAGATAGCCGTTTACAAATCCCCAGAGTCCTCCAATCATCAGAAAGACCTCTGCTCTGTGGCAAAAATATGCTTTCATTCCAGATAATACCCCTTTCCCTTTCTGGTATGGATACAGGAAACTCCGTCTGCGCACTCAGCAATCTTCGCCCTGAGCCTGGATACCAAAACAGTCAAAGAAGCGTCTGTTACATACTCATCTGTACTCCACAAATGCTGCATCAGTTCTTCCCGTTCCACCACACGCCCTTTGTTTTCTGCCAGAATCCCCAGAATCCGGTTTTCCGATTTCGTCATCTCAATAGTCCTGCCCTTGTAAAGCAAAACTCCCTGGTTCCTGTCATACACCAGATGTTCTCCCAGATATTCCCGGTCTGCCTGCGTATATTCATACGCTCTCCGAAGAAGCGCACGGATTTTCACCAGCAGAAGTTCCGTATCAAAAGGCTTTTCCACATAATCATCTCCCCCGGAAACCATAGCCATGACCTTGTCTGCATTCTGATCCCGGCTGGACAAAAACAAAATGGGAACTCTGGAAAAGCTGCGAATTTTGCTGCACCAGTAAAATCCGTCATAATACGGAAGGTTAATATCCATGAGCACCAGGTCACAGCCGCTTTTTTCGCACTGCTTATCCACTTCCTGAAATTCTTCCAGGTACACGGCCTCAAATCCCCATTTCTCACAAAGTCTGCAGATTTCTCCGGCCAGTGTGAAATCATCTTCTACAATCAAAATCTTCATACGGAAAATCTCCTGTTCTATATTCTGTCTCCTATCTTACACGTTTTTCTCTCTTCTTCCTACCCTTTGGAGCAATCTTGCAAAAATGTTAGAATTCATGATTCTTTTTCGGGAAGAAGGGGCAGGAAAATTTCTGCCCGAAATCCTCCCTGGGGTGCATGGGAAAGTTCTACCCTTCCTCCGTGTGCCTGGGCAATCTGCCGGACAATCAAAAGCCCCAGGCCGTGGCTCTGCTCTTTCACCTGACTGTCACACACCATATAATGAGGCTTCTTCTGAATCGCGGACAAAGCTTCCTCTGTGACACCCACTCCGTCATCCGAGACTGCAAGACAGCACATTTCCTGGATTTGCTTCACTTCCAGAGTAATGATACAGCCCTTTGGATTGTGCACCTGGGCATTGCATATCAGGTTGGAAACTGCCCGCTTTAGAAGTTCCTCATCTCCCCGGATAAAAACTGCCGACACTTGCTCTTTTGTGGCCCACTCCACAGGATATTTATCCTCTCCATCCAGATTCAGAAAATCCACTGCCATTTTTCTTAAAAATGCCACTGCGTTGATTTTGCCGGAATGGAGAGGCTGTACCTGATATTCCAGTTTGGATGCCAGGTTTAAATCATTTATCAGATTTTTCATGCGCAGGCTCTGAAGCCGTATGACATGGGCTTTTCTTTTGTTTTCTTTTGAAAGTTCCTCATCTTCCTCCAACTGTCCCGCATACCCCATAACCATAGACAGCGGGGTGCGGATATCATGGGAAACTCCTGCAATCCAGTTTGCCCTGGCGGTTTCCTTCTTCTTTAGCACATATTCCTGGGAACGAAGCTGCCCTGCCGCCTGGTTAATGGACACGGCTATCTGGGAAAGCAGCCCGGTTTCCTTTACATAGACCTGATGATTTTCCGGCAGCTGACGGATTCCCTCTATAATAGGCTTAACTGCCTTTAAAACACCAGAGACGGAAACTGCATATACCAAAATAACAAACAACAGATTTCCTGCACAAAACAGTAAAAGAAATGTGGGAAATCTGGCGATTATCTGGTAATCAAACATAGGGGACATATGTTTCCAATATGCATTCTTTGGATACCCTATCAGCAGTACATCGGCTCCCTTCCCTACACTGACTGTAGGATAATCTTTTACATATCCCCGTACCGCCGAAGCCATTTCCGCGTAAGTGTATGCATCGGGAATCTCTTGCGGAAGGTTTGCACTGCTCCAGACAACCTTTCCGCTGCCATTTTCTATAAGCTGTACCCAGGCTCCCGCTTCCTTTAGAAGCTGAAGGCCGTTTTCAGAAAGAACATAGTTCTCCCCTTCCTGCTGCAATTCTGCAGATATCATTTCCGCCCTGCTCCACGGTCCTTTTTCTCCATTCAAAATGCTGTTCTGGTTTTTCGAAATGTAAGCAATCCAAAGCCCCACATTCAGCACAATTCCAAATACCAGGGAAAGAACCAGGATTCCGAAAAATCTCCGGATAAGTTTCAGTACACTGTTCATCTCCTACTCCTTTACTTTCAGCTTATATCCCAGCCCTTTTATCGTAATCAAAGAAACGGGTTTTGAGGGGTTTTCCTCTATTTTCTCCCGAATCCGGCGAATGTGGGCCATCAGGGAATTTTCATAGCCAAAAGGATTGTCTCCCCATACGGCTTCACAAAGCATATCAATGGTTACGATTCTTCCCGCATTGCGGGCCAGCACCTGCAAAAGCGCGTATTCCTTTGCAGTAAGAGCAATCCGATGCTCGCCTTTCACCACTTCCGCCCGCTGAAAATCAAGAGCACAGGCAGCAAGACGAAGTAAATCCTCTTTTTCTTCTTCCTTATAACATCTCCGCAAAATACCGGTCATGCGAAGAAGCAATTCTTTTGGAAGAAAGGGTTTGACCAGATAATCATCTGCCCCCAGCCCCAGTCCCCGAAACCTGTCCTCATCTTCTCCTCTGGCACTCAGAAACAGCACCGGAATGTCTGAAAACGCCCTGGCTGCTTCCAAAAATTCAAATCCATCTCCGTCCGGCAGCATAACATCTAAAAGCACCAGTTCCGGTTTCCATTCCTTCCATGCCGCCATAGCTTCCCTTACCGTCCCGGCCGTTCTTGTATTCAAATATCCTTCATGAGCCAAAATCCCCTGTACCATATACAAAATTTCCTGTTCATCATCCACCAGCAATATTTTTTTCTTCTTTAGATAATCCTGTTTCATGGCTTTCTCCTTTTCTTATTTCTTTCTAAAATTATAGCACGGCTTTGCTTTTGCAACAGACCATATTTAAAAATGTAAGGTAATTGTAAGGTTGCGGGAAGGTTCCCGTAAGACGGCGGGTTTATAGTAAAGACCAGAAACAGGAAAGGAGTTTTCACAATATGAATACCATAATCGAAACACACAATCTCACCAAACGATACAAAGATTTTACAGCTGTAAACAAGATAAACCTGCACATTCAGAAAGGAAGAATCTATGGCTTTCTGGGGCCAAACGGCGCCGGAAAATCCACGACCATGAAAATGTTTCTGGGACTGACCGCCCCTACCAGCGGCAGTTTTTCCGTAAACGGAAAGACGTATCCCAAAGACCGGAGGGAAATCTTGCGGGAAACCGGTTCCTTTATTGAATCCCCCGCCTACTATGGAAATCTTACAGGCGAAGAAAATCTGCAGATTATACAGCAGATTTTAAAGCTGCCCAAAAGCAGTGTCAAAGAGGTTCTGGAATTAACCGGACTTTACGAACACCGCAGACGCCCGGTATCCAAATATTCTCTGGGCATGAAACAGCGTCTGGGACTTGCGGGAGCGCTGATGGGACATCCTCCTGTGCTGATTCTGGATGAGCCAACCAATGGTCTGGATCCGGCGGGGATTCACGAAATCCGCACCCTGATTCGTTCCCTCCCGGAAAAATACAACTGCACTGTGTTGGTATCTTCTCATCTGCTTTCGGAAATAGAGCTAATGGCTGATGACATCGGTATTTTAAACCACGGCAGACTGCTCTTTGAGGGAACACTGACGGAACTGAAAACCCATGCCCACGAGCTTGGCTATCCTTCAGAAAATCTGGAAGAGGTCTTCCTGTCCATGATTGGAGAAGACAATCTGAAAAGAGGTGGACGAAAATGATACTGACTCTGGAAATGAAAAAACTGAAGCGCACAGGCTTTCTCCCCACCATTTTTCTGGGCAGTCTGTTTGCCTGCGCCTTTCCCCTGGCAAATACGGCTCTCCGGCCAGAACTCTTTGTGCAGCAGGAGCTGCCTGCCACGGAAATTCTCCTAAATGCCAACGGACAGATGCTTTCCATGGTGAATCTGCTGTTGACGGTGCTTGGCGCCTGTATTCTTTACCACACAGAATTTTCCGGCAGCGGCATTAAAAAAATGAACACCCTGCCAGTAAGCCAGGATCTGCTGTTTTTTCACAAAACCCTGCTGCTCCTTTTGGGGCTGGCCGCTGCTGTCCTACTGGAAAGCTGCTGTCTGGGATTTTGCGCCGTACACTGGTTTCCCAGCGAAGAAATGCTACCTCTTCATCTGGCGCAGCATACAGGCTATGCTTTTTTCCTGCTGGTGCCTGCTGCTCTCCTGATGATGCTGATTGCTCTTTCTTTTGAGAATATGTGGGTCACACTGGGTGTGGGTGTTATCTGTATCTTTGTATCCACCATGATTCCCACAGATACCGCCATCCTCGGGTATTTTCCCTTTGTCCTGCCCTTTTGGCGTTTCTTTGATATACAGGACAAAGAAACGCTGCTTCTTTCCCTGTGTATCTGTCTGGCAGAAATTTTGGTACTGATGTTCGTAGAAATTTTATTGCAAAAACTTCGGAGGAAATTATCATGACTTATATTCAGCTTGTTAAAACAGAACTAACCAAACTGCGCCGTTCTCATATTTTCTGGATTCTCCTGGCGCCTGTTATCCTTTTATGGATACCCAGCTTCTTAAACGCAGATATAAACTTTGAAGCAACCGGAATTTCCCCGGAAAACAACTTCTTCATCCAAAGCTACCTGGGCTTTACCTGGTTTATGTTCCCGGCTTCCCTTGTCGTCTGCACCGTACTGCTTACCCAGTCTGAGCGCACCAACAAAGGACTTCAAAAAATGCTGTCTCTTCCGGTAAACCCGCAGCTTTTCTGTCTGGCTAAGTTTACCATCCTGCTGCTTCTGGCTGCTTTTCAGCTTCTGCTCATGGGGGCTGCCTATTTTCCCACAGCCATGATTGTTTCCCATATGCAGAATTATTCCATGGTTCTGCCGGTATCTCTGGTACTGAAAGAAAGCTGTCTTTTGTACCTTTCTGCCATTCCCATGGCTGCCCTTTACTGGATGCTTGCGGTATGTATCCATACCCCGGTGTTTTCTATTGGTGCAGGACTGGCCTCCATTGTGCCTTCCATGCTGCTCATCAACACCAAAGTCTGGTTTGCTTATCCGGTATCTTATCCCATCTATACCCTGATGATACTCCGTGGTACTATGGAAAACAGTTTCCGCAGCTTTGTTATGGACCCCATCCCCTGGATTCCTGTATCCATCGGTATGACACTTGTTTTTCTCGCCGTTTCCTGTATAACCTTCGGCAGATATGAAAGGAGATAAGACCTATGAAAAGAACATGTATTTCCGTTTACCTTGTTCTTATGATAGGCGGGGCTGTATTTTCTCTTGTAGGGTATACAAAAGGAAAAGTAAGAACCGTATATATGCAGATTTGCATGGTGATAAACATGATATATGGAATTGCAGGAATTGCGCTGGCAGGGCTTATGCTGTATACCGCTTTAGGATAAGGCAAATTCCTTACCCTGCCGCACTGCTCTGCCTATTTAGACAGTTCAACAAAACCACCCTGCATTCACCCAGCAAGGTGGTTTTCTCATCTTCAATCCCTATCTCTTATCCCGCAAAAGTACATCATGCGCCCCGCCTTCTACAATACTGGTAGCGGAAACCAGTGTGATTTTTGCCTTTTCCTGCAATTCCGGTATGGTCAGCGCCCCGCAGTTGCACATGGTAGAGCGCACTTTGCTGAGCGTCAGCCCCACATTGTCCTTCAAACTTCCCGCATAGGGCACCAGCGAATCCACCCCTTCCTCAAAGGACAGCTTCTTATCTCCTCCCATATCATACCGCTGCCAGTTTCTGGCTCTTGCACTTCCCTCACCCCAGTACTCTTTCATATAGCTTCCGTTAATGTTCACCTTTTTCGTAGGACTTTCATCAAATCTGGCAAAATATCTTCCCAGCATAATGAAATCCGCCCCCATAGCCAGTGCAAGGGTAATGTGGTAATCATGGACAATACCGCCGTCCGAGCAAATCGGCACATAGATTCCCGTCTCCTTATAATATGCATCCCTGGCTTTGGCTACATCAATGAGGGCGGTAGCCTGTCCTCTTCCGATTCCCTTCTGCTCACGGGTAATACAGATAGCGCCGCCGCCGATACCTACCTTTACAAAATCTGCTCCGGCCTCTGCCAGAAAACGGAAACCTTCTCCGTCTACGACATTTCCGGCACCTACTTTTACTGTATCTCCGTAGTTTTCCCGGATATAGTCTATGGTCAGCTTCTGCCACTCCGAAAAGCCTTCGGAACTGTCAATACACAGCGCATCTGCCCCGGCTTCCAAAAGCGCCGGAACCCGTTCCCGGTAATCCCTGGTGTTAATTCCCGCACCCACCATGTACCGCTTGGAACTGTCAATCAATTCATTCTCGTTTTTCTTGTGGGTATCATAATCTTTTCGGAATACCAGATACACCAGTTCCTGATTTTTATTTACCAGAGGCAGACAGTTAATTTTATGCTCCCAGATTATGTCATTGGCCGCTTTTAAGGTGGTCTCCTCTCCTGCATATACCAGACTTTCCAGCTTTGTCATAAATTCTGACACTTTTGTATCCGGCGACATTCTGCTGATACGGTAGTCCTTATTCGTTACAATCCCCAGCAGCTTTCCGTTTGCCTGACCGTTTTCTGTAACCGCTACAGTAGAATGTCCGGTTTTCTCTGTAATATCCAACACGTTCTGCAGCGTCATTTCCGGAGATACATTGGAGTCACTCACCACAAAACCGGCCCGGTAGCGTTTCACTTTCCGAATCATCTCTGCCTGCTTTTCTATGGGCTGGGAACCATAGATAAAGGACATACCGCCCTCCTGGGCCAATGCAATAGCCAGATTATCATCCGAAACAGACTGCATAATGGCAGATACCATAGGAATGTTAACGGACAATGCCGGTTCTTCCCCTTTTTTAAACTTTACCAGAGGTGTTTTCAGGCTTACCTTTGACGGAATGCAGGCTGATGAAGAGTATCCCGGTACCAGAAGATACTCGCTAAAGGTTCTTGACGGTTCTTCATAATAAAATGCCATAGTTCTTCCTCCTTGGCTTCTCACTGTAAATTTTCTTTATTTTACCACAAAATGCACAAAAAGAAAAACAGGAAAAAGAACTTTTCTGTCAAATATTCTTTCAACGACTCTTATGACAGACGCGTAATCAATTCCGGCAGTTCTGCCAGATTGCGAATCACATAATCTGCCCCGGCCTCCCGATAGATTCTTTCCACTTTCGCACACTGCATAATCTTCTCTTCTTTGGAAAGTTTTTCGTATTCTTCTTCTGTCAGACCCATCTCTGAACTGCCTTCCAGAACACCTACAGAAAGCACGCCGGCATGTTTTCCCTCTTTGATATCGGATACCGTATCTCCCACCTTCACGACACCTGCCGCAGAACTGCACTTTAACACTTCCATATTTTTAAATATCATAAAGGGATATGGACGTCCCGCATGCCCCACAGAGTCCGGGCTGAACCAGGCATCCGGTTCATATCCCGCATTTTTCGCTTCTCTTGTGACAATTTCCATCATCTTATCCGTGTATCCGGTGGTCGAACCGATTTTCAGTCCCATTTCCCGAAGTTTTTTCACCGTTTCCAGCACATATGGCTTGGGTTCTGCAAATTGGTCCAGAATCCCCAGAAGTTTTTCCTCAAAAAGTCCATAAAGGCTGTCAATGTCTTCTTCTGTCACTTCATGCCCGTATTTTTCCAACCAAAGCCTGTGAATTCGTTCCATGGAAAGCATGGTTTTAATGTGATCTCTTTTCAGCATTCCCATGGGTTTCCGCACTTCCTCCATAGTCGGTTCAATACCGAAGTGTTTAAAGACTTCCACAAAAGCCTGCACCGGTGCAAAACATCCAAAGTCTACCGTAGTTCCTGCCCAGTCAAAAATTACCGCTTCTATTTTTCCCATTTTATCTGCCCTCCAGAAAGTCTTTCATAATGCTGCATACTTTTTCAATATCCTCTTCGTAAATTTCCCCGATATTTCCAATACGGAAAGTATCTGCCTCTGTGACCTTTCCCGGATAAATAGCATAACCTCTCTCTTTGATATACTCGTACATCTCCTGAAAAGCAAAAGCGTGATTCTTCGGATACAAAAAAGTAGTAATAATCGGTCCCTGATGTTCGTCTTCAATATAAGTTTCCATGCCCATTTCTTTCATGCGCTGAATCAGCAGCCGGTTGTTGTCAGAATACCGTTTGCTTCTGGCTGCGATTCCACCCTCTTCCAGAATTTCATCTAAGGCTTTTGAGAAAGCCAGCACCACATGGGTAGGGGAGGTAAATCTCCACTTTCCATCCTTATTCATAGTTTTCCACTGATCATACAAATCCAGAGAAAGACTTCTGGCTTTGCCCTCACTTTCTATCAACTTCTGCTTGCGGGCAATAATAAAGGAGAATCCCGGTACGCCCTGAATACACTTGTTGGCGCTGCTCACCAGAAAATCAATGTCCCAGTCTTGAACCGGAATATCCACACCGCCAAAACTGCTCATGGCATCTACAATAAACGTACGTCCCTTTTCTTTCACAACCTTTCCCACTGCTTCAATATCGTTCAGAATCCCGGAGGTCGTTTCACTGTGTACCATGGAAACATGGGTAATATCCGGGTCTTTTTCCAGAATTTCCGCTATTTTTGCAGCGCTTGGAATCTTATTATATACCTCGCGGTACATCACATAGGAAATCTGAGCATGCTCAGCGATATCTTCCATACGCTCTCCATAGGCGCCATTTGCCACAATCAGCAGTTTCTCCTGCTCACCCATAACACTGGTAAGCACAGACTCCACACCAAAAGTTCCGCTTCCCTGCATCAATACCACGGTGTAGTCCTCATCTGTCACATGAGCCAGCTCCAGAAGCTGTCTTCTGATTTTCAGGGTAATGGCTTTATAATCATCATCCCAGGTACAATGGTCAAACATCATTTCTTTTCTCACAGTTTCTGTGGTGGTCAGCGGTCCCGGTGTTAATAATTTATAATTTTTCATGATTCTTTTTCTCCTTTTATCTCTTTCTATATCCTTTTTTATTTACATCTTTCTGATAATTTCTGATGTTGTTCCAACAGGTCCACAGTCAATGGCTCCGGAAATACTTTCGGGTAGGCCGATTGATTTGCGGCGTCCTGAACTTCTCCCTCATATACGGCAAGGGGATAGGTTTTCTGCAGTTTAGTTCTGCCTTTTTCGATTATGCACTGTGCCATTTCCATAGCCAGTTTCTTTCTCGGTGTTTCTCTGTCCAAAACAGCCACCGATTCCGTGAGAGAAAAGTTTCCCTCTTGCGGGTCTACATAGTCCACCGGCAGCCCTTCTTCCTTGTCTGCCACAGCCTGATGACGCAGGCCAAATCCCACCGCCACTTCTCCTGCCCGGACTTTCTTAAGGGGGCCGGAACCGGAATCTTCTATGTGCGGTCCTGCATTTTCGTAAATTTTTGTCAGCACTTCTTCGGCGCCGTCTTCTCCATAGGCATCTACCAAAGCCTGTACCATAAGCCAGGCCGTAGAAGAGGAGGATAAATCGGTTACAGAAATCATATCCCGGTACACAGGGTCTGCTAAATCTTTCAGAGAGTTTGGCATGGGAAGACCTGCCTCCTGCAGCACCCGGGTATTGATAAGAATAGCGCCCTCCTGGGCGGTAATGGGCTGACACCAGGCAGAAACGTCCGACAATGTCTGTTTCCCAAAATCCAGGTCAGAAAACATAGGGTGCTGTTCCTGGGCGCTGTCAATGTAAAAGGTACTCATGGTAATCATATCTGCTTCCATATTTTCTCCTTCTGCCAGCAGTTTTCCTCCCAGTTCGGAAGTACCAAAAGACTGCAGAATGTATTTTCCCTGATATCCGTTTTCGTCCAGGGTATTTTTCATAGCCGTAATGGCCTCATCATCCGCATTGGAATAAATCACAACCAGGTCGCTGTTTCTGCCCCCGCTTACCAAAGATACTCCGGAAAATACCAGCACCAGGGCCAGTCCTGCTGCTGCCGCTCTTCTGGCAATGCGGACTCCTGCTTTATCCGTCTTCCGCTCCCGTCTGGCCAGATGTTGGAATATAAGCTTGCACACCAGATTGGTAGCCAGCAGCAATATGGACAATACAAAAATTTCATTGTATTTGTTATAATACTGCAGCTGCTTGATTTTCGTGGTAATCACCATGGTTCTGGCCCCTGCCAGGAAAATCACAGCACTGATGGTTACCATTGCATTGATAAAATAATAGCTGAACACCTCAATAATGGTGGAAAGAGCATTGGGCGTCACAATCCGCACAATGGTTTTCAGCCAGTTGTCTCCCATAAGCATGGCAGTAGTTTCCCAGGAGGCATTCATCTTTGCCAGGGATTCCTTCATCATAAGATACGGAGTTGAAAAAAAGTGAATCACATTGCACAGTACCAGAATCGCAAAAGTGCTCTGCAGTCCGGTTCCCGAAAAGGCAAAGAGAAAGGCAAGACCAAGCACCATTCCCGGAATGGTATTCGTCACCAGCGCAATTCCCTCAATGACATTTTTCAGCGCCCTGGACACCTTGCTTCTGGCTGTCACCAGAGCACTTCCATATGCAGTCAGCGTTCCAAACACTGCGGTAAAAAAAGCGGTGTAAAGAGAATTCAGATACACGTTCAAAAGTTCAGAATCTCCAAACACATTTTTTACATTCTCCAGAGTAAATCCCAATTCATAAGGCCACTGCTTTACAAAAGGCACTACAAAAATAACGAGGAAAATCATCAAAACCCCCAGACAGATAAAACTGCCCAGACCTGTGCAAACGATATCTCTGCCCCTGTTTTTCCGGATTTCAATATTGGAAATCTTGTTGTAGCGCACATTATATTTCTCCAGGTAATGAAGAAGGGCAATGCTGACAACAGAAGGAATGAGCATTACCACTGCAACCACTGCGCCGTTATGAAAATTGGGTACACTTCCCAACATCCGGTCATAAAGTACGCCGGCCAGCACCTCAAATTCCCCTCCTACAGCCGCAGGAATACCAAAATCCGTAAAGCTTAAGAAAAAAGACTGTACAAAAGAGGCTGCCAGCGTTCCCAACAGAGGCCGGATAATGGTTATCCAGAATGTAGACAGGGCATTATCCCCCATAACTCTGGAAACTACCATATATTTCTTGTCAATATAGGACATGGCATTATACAGCAGCATAAAGGACACAGGCAGAGTGTAAATCACATACCCCAGAAGAAGACCATTCATGCCGTAAATCTGGAAAAGCTGTTTTCCAAAAATTTTTGTCAAAAGCCCTTCTTTTCCAAAGGAATACAAAATCGCAAAACCATAAGTAATGGTGGGCAGCAGCATAGGAAGTACCGCTGCTGCACGGAGAAACTTTTTCAGCTTTTTTGGCACATTGGTATAGTGAATGGTATAGGCCAGCAAAAAAGCAATGGCCGTGGTACAAAGAGCTGCCAGAGAGGCCACCAGAAAACTGTTCCCCAGGGCTGTCAGAAATCCCTTTGAGCCAAATACTTCTCTGTAAAAGGCAGTGGTAACTCCGGAATCTCCCAGAAAAGATTTTCCCAGAAGCCGGAAAACGGGAAGCACCAGGAAGGCCCCGAAAAGCAGTATTACCGCTGCAAATATCAGTTTAATCTCTCGGTCTTTTGTTTTCTTCATCTCTGTCTTTCCCCTGACCTAACATGCTACGCTGGTCTTATCGGAGGAAAGTTCCCGGTATCCGAACAGACTGTAAATGTTGTTTCTCTTGATTTCCAGCTGATTGAGAATAAACTGTCGGATAAAATCGTCTTTTGGATTGTGTACAATCTCATCCGGCGTTCCGAACTGGGCAATTCCTCCCTTGTTTAAAATCAGCACTTTATCGGAAATTGTCAGTGCTTCCTCCGGGTCATGCGTAACAATAATGGTAGTCAGCTGATACTCTCTTGCAATTTTCTTAATCCGTTCTTTAATGGATTCTTTAATCACACCGTCCAGTGCACTTAAAGGCTCGTCTAAAAGCAGAATTTTCGGTTTCATAACCATGGTTCTGGCCAGTGCCACTCTCTGCTTCTGACCGCCGGAAAGCTGCTCGATTTTCTTTGTCAGATGTTCTCTTAACCCCAGCAGGTCAATAAGTTCCTCCACTTCCTGTCTGGTGGAAATATCCGGCTTATTCCGCAGCCCATAAGTAATGTTCCTGTACACATTCAGATTTGGAAAAAGGGCATAATCCTGAAAGACAATGTTAAATCCTCTTTTTTCCATAGGTACTCTGGTAATGTCTTCTCCCTGAAAGAGCATTGTTCCACTGTCCGGTTCCGTAATTCCCAGAATCATATTTAAAAGAGTGGTTTTTCCGCAGCCGGAAGGTCCCAAAATAGAAACAATTTCTCCTTTTTCAATACTCAGATTCATATCATTTAAAATTGTCACACCATCGTAAGATTTCTTAATGTTCACTAATTCTAACATACTACTTTTTTCCTTTCCGCTACTGTCTGCGCTCTGTTTTAAAACTCACCGCCATTATAAACATGTTGTTCTGACAAAAACTATCAAGAAAAAGTCAAAGTTTTGTAAAGAAAAGATAAAATCAGGACAGAAAAAACGGAAAAACTCTGTAGAAATTCTACAAAATTTTTCCGTCTTATTTATCTGTAGGCCCGATCACTTATCTTCTTACTGTTTTTATCCAGAAGTCCTGCGAATCTTGTATAATCACTGACCAGAATTCCCATATACAGCATATCCACCACAGCCAGCTGTGTCGTCCTGGAAAAAATGGCGTCTCCGTAAAAAAACTGCTTCTGACTGGAGCAAAGCACATAGTCTGCATATTTGCTTAAAGGAGAGTCCCGGAAATTGGTCAGGGCAATGGTAACTGCCCCCTGCTTTTTTGCTGCTTTTAACGTATCTACGGTATCTCTGGAACTGCCGCTGTAAGAAATCCCCACCGCTGCGTCTGTAGGTTTTAAATTTTCTGCACTGATACGCTGCAGATAAGTATCTGTGAAACACCTGCAGTTCAATCCCAGATATGTCAGCTTGGTACACAAATCACTGCATACTGTATGAGAGTTTTCCACACCGTACACCTCGATTTTTTCTGCCTGAAGCAGACTATCCACTGCTTTTTCATAAGCGTCTGCGGACAAAGATTTCAGATTTTCCTCCAACATGGCGATTACGGCAGCTGTAATTCCGGCCGGGATATTTCTCCTTTCCTCTTCCCTTGCCACCTCATATCCGTACATGGCATGAGGAATCGTACTCCCTCTGCCTGCCGGGCTTTGTGCCAGCAGACAGTGCTGAAATTCCTTATACCCTTTAAACCCCAATGCCTTTGCAAAGCGCACTACTGTAGGCTGACTAACCCCTGCCTTTTGAGCCAGGCAGGACAAGCCCATTCCTGCTGCCGCCTCCGGATTTTCCAATATATAATCTGCAGCCTTCTTCTCTGATGCCCGCAGGGACGCATAGTTTGCTTCTATTAAAAAACTCATGGATTCTTTTTGGTACACGTTCTTTCCTCCCTGTAGAAATTCTACATTTTTTTGACTATAAAAAAATTTTTTTCTGTTTTTCTCTTTTTTCTAGTGTACACGAAATCACCCTTTTGCTATGTTAAATCTTGGTAAAATCCATTCTTTTCTGCTGTTTTCACGCAGATTTCCTTTCTTATCTCGCTTTATCTCTTTAAAAAAGCAGTTGACAGACGTGTTTTTCTGTGTATACTATAATGTCATAAAGCAAGGGCGCTTTGGAGAAATCCAGAGCGCCCCATTTTTATTTGAGGAGGAATGTATTATGAACACAGGTGACACAGGTTTTATGATTCTCTCAGCCGCATTGGTCTTCTTTATGACACCGGGTCTTGCCTTTTTCTACGGCGGACTGGTCCGAAGGAAAAATGTGTGCAGTACCATGATGGCTTGTACTTCTATTATGGGACTTTCTGTTGTGATGTGGGTGCTCTTTGGATATTCGCTTTCCTTTGGCGGAAACCATCTGGGTATTATCGGAGATTTCCGCTGGCTGGCTTTCCGCCATGTGGGAATGGACGCCGGACCATATGCAGACACCATTCCCCATTTAGTCTTTGCTGCTTTTCAAATGATGTTTGCCATGATTACCCCTGCCTTAATCACAGGTTCTCTGGTAGGGCGCATGAAATTTAAAGCAATGTTTTTCTTCATGGCTTTCTGGTCCGTGCTGGTATACTATCCTCTGGCTCATATGGTCTGGGGCAGCGGAGGAATTTTGGCAAAGCTTGGCTCTGTAGACTTTGCAGGAGGCAATGTGGTACATATCAGTTCCGGAGTCAGCGCCCTTGTACTCTCCATTCTCCTTGGCAGACGCCGCGGATACGAACATACCACTTACAGGGTACACAACGTGCCCTTTGTTCTTCTGGGCGCTTCTATTCTCTGGTTCGGCTGGTTTGGTTTCAATGCCGGAAGCGCGCTGGGAGCCAACGGCCTTGCCGCACATGCATTTATGACCTCGGCGCTGTCATCTGCCTGCGCCATGCTGACCTGGATACTTATAGAAGTGATTCGGGAAGGAAAACCCACACTGGTAGGCGCTTCTACAGGTCTGGTTATCGGATTGGTTGCCATTACTCCAGGCGCCGGCTTTGTTCCCATCTGGTCTGCCTTTCTCATTGGCGGTCTGGTCAGCCCCATCTGTTACCTTGGTGTAGCTCTGGTAAAGAAAAAACTGAAAATTGACGATGCTTTGGATGCCTTTGGATGTCACGGTATCGGCGGTATCTGGGGCGGCCTTGCCACCGGTTTATTCGGTCAGAGTTCCATTAACAGCACAGCCCGATGGGACGGCTTGTTTTTCGGTGATACCAGACTCTTTCTGGCGCAGCTTGCAGGCATTCTCATTACAATTATCATTGCGGTCATTGGCACACTTGTCTGTGCGGGAATTGTAAGAATCTTTACCGAACTTCGCGTTTCTGTACGGGACGAACAGCTTGGGCTTGATATTTCCCAGCATGGAGAAAGTGCATATCCGACCTTTACAGGTCTTGACCAATAAGGAGGAGGAAACTTATGTTAATAAAAGTAGAAGCCATTATACGGGAAGAACAGTTTGAAGACGTGAAACAGGCGTTGCAGGAAATCGGAGTCAACGGCATGACTGTTTCCCAGGTTATGGGCTGCGGGGCTCAGTGGGGTTACACCCAATATGTCCGCGGCATGGAAGTGGATATTCAGATGGTACCTAAAATCAAATTTGAAATTGTGGTATCTTCTGAAGAATGGGAAACAAAAACCATACAAGCCATACAAAAAGCTGCCTTCACCGGGCAGGTGGGCGATGGAAAGATTTTCAGCTACGAAATCCGCATGGCACAGAAAATCCGAACCAAAGAAACCGGGTATGACGCTCTGCAGTCTGACAATTAAAAAAATGCCCCATGAAAGATTTTTTCTTCTTTCATGGGGCTGCTTTTTATTTTCAGACTACCTGATGCTTGGCAATATAAACCGGGAAGGTCTCTGCCCCCCGCACTTCTTTTCCGGCAGTAATTCTCACGTTCTTATCGGAAATCACATATTCTGCTTTCACACCTTCTTCTATTACCGTATCCTGCATGAGCACACAGTTTTTCACCACTGCACCCTTTGCAATTTTTACACCTCTGAATAAGATGCTGTTTTCCACCTCGCCTTCAATCACACAGCCGTCAGCAGCCATAATATTGCTGGCTTTGCAGCCGTTGATGTAACGGGTTGGGTTGTCGTCACGAATCTTCGTATAAATTGGGTCCCCGGAAAAAAGCCCGTCCAGACTTTCGTCCTTAAGCAGCTTCATATTTTCCCGGAAATAGCTCTGCATATCGCAAATACGCGCTTTGTAACCGTGAAATTCATAAGCCTGCACATGGATTTTATCCAGATGCTGAGCCAGAATATCCCGCTCAAAATAGCAATAGCCTCTGGCAAAGGAAATTTCAAAAAGTTTCAGCAGAAATTCTCTCTCCATAATATAGATATTCATGGATAGTTTCTGCACGCCCGCTTCTCTGGAATTTGCATAGATTTTTCTTACTCTGCCCTCTGCATCCACATTCAGCGTGTAATACATGCCGTCCGTGGCTGTACGCGGTTTCAAAAGCCCCTGGGGAATTTCTTCTTCCGCATAAACCATGGTAATGTCCGCATGATTTTCCGCATGTTTGTCCATCAAAACCTTGAAATCAAAGTTTACTGCAATGTTGGCATCTGACATCACCACATATTTTTCTTTCTGTCTTCTGAGATAATCCAGAAGATTGGCCATCGCTTCCACACGTCCGGTATACACTTTTACACCGTTTTCTGCAAAGGGAGGAACAATATTCAGACCACCATTTTTCCTGGTCAAATCCCATTCTCGTCCGGAACCCAGGTGATCCATAAGGGAGAGATAGTTCTGACGGACTGCAATGGAAATATTGCCGATACCGCTGTTTACCATACTTGACAAAATAAAGTCTACCATACGATAACGTCCTGCAAAAGGAATGGACGCCATCAGTCTTTTCCCTACCAGTTCGGGAACCAGTGTATCATAACTGTTTGGGAAAATAATTCCCAACGCATCTGCATTTGAATTTACCATTGTTCTTCACCGTCCTTTACGTCATGCTCGACCATGGCACATGGTCCGATTTTAGCATTGTTTCCAATGTGAATGCCGGGACCTACAGTCGCAACGCCCTTTTCTTCTTCCGAAGGCATGGCTCCAACCACTGCATGTTCCCCAATGACTACTTTTTCTGCGACAATGCAGTGTTTTACAACCGCACCGGCCTGAATTACCGTGCCTCCCATAACCACCGCGTCTTCTACCACAGCGCCCTCTTCCACACGCACACCGGCAAACAAAACGGAGTGTTTTACATGGCCTTTGATACGGCAACCATCTGTAATCATGGAATTTTCCACTACAGCTTCCGCGCTGATACGATGTCCGGTCATACCGCTGTTGCGGCTGTATATTTTCCAGTCATCGTCAAATAAATTGATACCACTGTGCTCCGGATCCAGTACCTCCATATTGGCCTCCCAGAGAGACGGAATCGTTCCCACATCTTTCCAGTAGCCGTCAAAATGATAAGCATACATTTTTCTCTTATCGCGAAGAAGATTGGGAATAATGTTGTTTCCAAAATCGTTTTCGGATTCCGGGTCTGCCTCGTCTTCTTCCAGATATTGTTTCAGAATATCCCAGTTAAAGATGTAGATTCCCATAGAAGCCAGATTGGACTTTGGATTCTCTGGTTTTTCCTGGAATTCTGTTATTCGGTCGTCCTCATCTGCAACCATTAAACCGAAACGGGAGGCATCTTCCCACGGCACTTCCATAACAGCCACACTGAACTCAGCCCCTTTTTCTTTATGGAATCTGAGGAAGTCGCTGTAATCCTGTTTGCAAATCTGGTCTCCGGATAAAATAATGACGTACTGCGGGTCGTATCTCTCAATAAAAGATAAATTCTGGTAAATCGCATTTGCGGTTCCCTTATACCAGTCTGAACCGGACGCCTGCTGATACGGCGGCAGTACATGAACGCCTCCGTGAAGCCGGTCCAAATCCCACGGCTGGCCGTTTCCGATATATTCGTTCAATACCAAAGGCTGGTACTGGGTCAGAATTCCTACAGTATCAATCCCTGAATTAATACAGTTGGACAGCGGAAAGTCAATAATTCTGTATTTTCCGCCAAAAGGAACTGCCGGTTTTGCCAGCTTCTTTGTCAGTGCATACAAACGTGAACCCTGACCGCCTGCCAGCAGCATTGCAATCATTTCTTTTGCCATTTTAATTCCCCCTAGTATGTATTCGATGTTTCAATTATACCACACTTTTACCAATATCAATATAAAATTTTGCATTTTTTTGTTAACTTTTAGCAAAAAAACTGCTGCCCAGATGGTGTTTTCCCTTGGGGCAGCAGTTTTTTCTGCATGTTCGTGTTGAATTGTTCTATTTTTCAAAAAGAATCGCTCTGGCTTCATAAGGTTTTAACATACCGTCCTTATGATACTCGTAATTGGAAATCAGTTCTTTTCCTTCCTCTGCTCTGTCGAACAAATCACAGGAAACTTCCTCTCCGCTGAAGTTACATGCCACAACCAGACGCTGGCTGCCCAGATTTCTGGCATAAGCATAAATATTTTCATCCTCTTCCAAAAGACCTTCGAAAATACCGTCAATAATAATCTCATAATTTTTACGCAGTTTTATCAGCTTCTGGTAATAGTAGTAAATGCTGTTTTTGTCCTCCACAGCTGCTTCTGCATTAATCTGCAGATAGTTTGGATTTACCCTAATCCATGGCTCCCCTGTGGTAAAACCTGCATGAGCGCTGGTATTCCACTGCATGGGAGTTCTGGCATTATCACGGCTGACTGCTTTTAATGCACTCATCATTTCTTCCGGATTCATCAGACCGTTTTCTGTAAATTCTTTATAGGTATTGATACTTTCAATATCCCGGTAATCTTCCATCTTGTCAAAGTAAGCATTGGTCATGCCGATTTCCTCACCCTGGTAAATGTAAGGTGTTCCTTTCAGCATGTGCAGACAGGTTGCCAGCATCTTGGCGGAAAGCTCTCTGTACATGGGGCCGTCGTTTCCGAAACGGGATACGGCTCTTGGCTGGTCATGGTTGTCCCAATACAGGCTGTTCCATGCTTTTCCTTCCAGCTGGGTCTGCCATTTATTTAAAATACTTCTCAGTCTTTTCAATTCAAATCTCTTGTCTGTCCATTTTCCGTGCTCAGCGGTTGGAGCGTCTACGTGCTCAAACTGGAAAACCATATTCAGTTCACTGCCGTCCAGGTTGGCATATTTTTTCGCTTCCTCCACGGTTACGCCTGCCGCCTCACCAACCGTAATCAAATCAAATTTGGACAATACCTTTTGATTCATTTCCTGCAGGTATTCATGGACACGAGGACCATTGCACACATAGGGGCTGTTATCTCCGTACAGACCATTATGTACAATACCGTCCGGGTATGCGGGGTCTTTGGAAATCATACTGATAACATCCATGCGGAAGCCATCCACCCCTTTCTCGCACCACCAGGTCATCATGTCAAAAACTTCCTTGCGCACCTTCTCATTTTCCCAGTTCAAATCCGGCTGTTTTTTGGAGAAACAGTGCAGATAATACATCTCTGTTTCCTCATCGTATTCCCAGGCAGAACCGCCGAAGCAAGCTCCCCAGTTGTTGGGTTCTTTACCGTCTTTCGGGTCTTTCCAGATATAGTAATCCCGGTAAGGATTGTCCTTTGACTTGCGGCTTTCCACAAACCAGCGATGCTCATCGGAAGTGTGGTTTACAACCAAATCCATTACCAGCTTCAGGCCTCTTTTATGCATTTCCTCCAGCATACGGTCAAAGTCTTCCATGGTTCCGAATTCCTGCATAATTGCCTGATAATCCGAAATATCGTATCCATTGTCATCATTGGGGGACTGGTATACCGGAGAGAGCCAGATGACATCGACTCCCAGATCTTTTAAATAATCCAGATGTGCGGTAATTCCGTTAATATCTCCAATTCCGTCCCCGTTGCTGTCTGCAAAACTTCTGGGATAAATCTGATAAATAACACTTTTTTTCCACCATGCTTTTTCCATGTTTATTTCCTCTTTCCTCTGCGTTTTCTTATTTGTTACCTATAGTATACGAAAAGGCTTTTCCTTCTTCTTGCAATATGTTATTCTATATTTGTACTATATTCACTTTTTATTGTAAATTATATGGGATTTTCAAGGAGAATCAGAACTGATTATGAATAAAATTAACTTTCGGGAAGAGGAACGCCACGGCACCCCCTATTTTCCCTTCCAGGCTTTTTCCCAAAAAGACACCTGCGGACAGTATTTTGCTCCCTATCACTGGCATGATGAAGTAGAATTTCTCTATGTGACAGAAGGAAGTCTGCTTCTCCACACAGAAACCGATACCCATCCGTTGAAAGCCGGCCATGTATACTTTATCAATCCCGGCACCGTACACGGCATTTTTGGGGACAGTCCGATTTCCCACCACTATGCACTTTTGTTCCCTCTGGAATTTTTAAGCTTTGCCAGATACGACATTTGTCAGAATGAATTTTTATCCCCCGTTCTTTCCGGCAAGCTGCAGTTTCCTCTGGGCGACAAACTTCCTGCCTCCTGCACATCTGCTCTCGGACAATATATGGAGAAAGCCGCTCTTGCTTCCTGGGACACGGACTCTCTCTCCGGGCCTTTATCTGTAAAAATTGCCCTGCTTCAAATATTGGAAACGCTGTTTTCTTATGAGGCTTTTCTGGCAAAATCCCCTGCTGCCTACGAGCAGGAAGATTTTGTCCGCTACTCCCTGAAACCTGTTTTTTCCTATATAGAGGGTCATTACATGGAAAAAATCACTCTGGAGCAGCTTTCTCTTCTCTTACATATGAATAAAAATTATTTCTGCAAATTTTTTAAAGAAAAGGTGGGCAAAACGCCCTTTTCCTATTTGAATGAGTACCGCATCAACCAGGCGGCTGCCCTGCTTTTAAAGAGCAGCCTGCCGGTTACAGAAATTGCCTTAAACACTGGGTTTGAAAATATCAGCTACTTTATCCGGCAGTTTAAACATTACCGGGGCTGTACTCCCTCTGCTTTCCGCAGCATGAAAACGCCGAAGGCTATGCCTATCTTATAGGGAACACTTTTCCAATACTTTTGTGATCTGGTCACAGAAAAAAGCAGTGCTAAAAGAAGTGATTGAGCCTGTGATTACCCAGATTCCTCTCCGCAGGCTGGGACAGCCTGTAAAACCACCTATTTCCTCACTAATTTACAGATAGTCTCACAGTGTACGGTCTGACAAAACTGATCCACACAGCACACCTTCTCCACCCGGTAGCCCCGTCCCAGAAACATCTCCAAGTCCCTTGCCAGACTGGTGGGCTTACAGGAAATATAAACCAGTTTATCCACCCCATAATCAATAATTTTAGGCAGCGCCTTTGGATGAATCCCGTCCCTTGGCGGATCCAGTACAATAAAATCCGGTCTCTCTTCTATCTCATCCAGCACCTTCAGCACATCCCCTGCAAGAAACCGGCAGTTTTCAATCCCGTTTCGCTTTGCATTTTCTTTTGCTGCTACAACGGCCTCTTCCACAATTTCCACTCCGATGACTTCCTTTGCCACAGAAGCCAGAATCTGGGAAATGGTTCCCGTGCCGCTGTAAAGGTCAAACACCGTCATATCCTTTGTATTTCCAATGTATTCCCTGGCCGTCTCATAGAGCACCTCTGCCCCATAAGAATTGGGCTGGAAAAAAGAAAACGGCGTAATCTTAAACTTCAGTCCCAGAATTTCCTCATAAAAATAATCTTTTCCGTAAAGAATCCTGGTTTCATCACTTTTCACCACATCGGAGAGAGCATCATTGACAATATGCAGAAATCCCACGATTTCGCCTTCCAATTTCAGATTCAAAAGCCTTTCTTTCAGCTCTCCAAAGTCTGTCTGCTCCTGACTGGTTGTCACCAGATTCACCAGAATCTCTCCTGTGGTATTCCCTCTTCTCAAAAGCAAATGCCGCAGGAATCCCGTATGCTGCATTTTGTGATAATATGCATATCCCTGTTCCCTGCAGTATTCCAGCACACAGGTGAGAATTTTTGTCATATCCTCATGCACCAGCTTACAGTCACAGGCATTTAATACATCATAAGTACTTCCTTTTTTATGAAGTCCCAGAGAAAGCGGTCCGTCCTTATATTCATCGCCGAAAGAAAACTCCATTTTATTGCGGTAAGCAAATTCCTGGGGACTTCCCTTGATTCCCTCAAATGTATAGTCCGCATTTCCGTGCTCGTCAACCTGTCCGCTCTGTATCACCGCCGTATCTATGAGTTTTTTTATCTGCTCAGCCTTCATCTGCAGCTGATGCTCATAAGACATGGTCTGATACATACAGCCGCCGCAGGCCGGAAAAATACTGCATACCGGTTCTCTGGTTTCCAGAGGTGATTTTTCCAGTACTTCCAGGAGCCTTCCCTCCAGGCGGGTGCCTTTCTTTTTATTAATCTGAAATCGTATCTTCTGTCCCGGCATACCATTTTTGACAATTACGGTTCTGTCCCCTATCTGCACCCTTCCTTTATTTGGAAAATCCACTTTCTCGATAATTCCCTCGTATATTTCGCCTTTCTTCACACTGCTCTCCTTTTCACTCTTATTCTGCTTTACAGAAAAAGAAACTCCGGTTCCCCGAAGTTCCTATTCCCTTTAAGTCTTTACTTTTCCTCGTCGTCCTCGTCTTCAAAGTAGTCGTCGAAGTCATCGTCGAAATCCTCTTCAAAATCTTCCAGATAATCCGGAGTAAAGAAACGGTAAACAGCATATGCGATTCCGGCAACGGCTGCAACTGCACCGATAATCGCCAGTACCCACAATACGGTATTTTTATTTTTTTCTTCCTCTTTTTTCTGCAATGCGGTAATTAAATCCTCAATACGATTCATAGTCTGCACCTTCCTCTCTGCTGAAATTGTCTGTAACGCATTTCTGAAATTATATTATTCTGAACTTTATTTCTGTAGATATTATACCACCGTACTTTGAATTTTACTATCCCTTCTTGAAATTTTCAAGATATTTTCACAATCACTGCACTTTTTTAATTTTGCAAAAGAAGCAAACATCTTTTTGATTCCCGCTTTGTCAAAGTTCACCGTAACTTCGTAATCCCGGCCGCCTTCTGTAATGGCCGTTACCACACCCACGCCGAACTTCATGTGCTTCACCGTGTCACCTACGCCGTAATCCAGACCGGAAGCCTTCTTTACTTCAAACTGTTTCGGCACAAAAGCCGGCTGTTTAAAGGCCTCCTTCATCTGCCGGTAACTGGTGGGAAGAGGAATTTCTTTCAATTTTTTCTCCTCAAAATTTCTGCCAAGTTCCACCAGGTCTCTGGGGATTTCCTTAATAAAGCGAGATACCTTATTATACTGGGTTTCTCCACGAATCATACGCTGTTGGGCGCAGGTCAGTGTCAAATCCTTCATGGCTCTGGTAATTCCCACATAACACAGGCGTCGTTCTTCCTCGATTTCCGTAGGATCATCTGCGGTAATGGTCATATAGCTTGGAAAAATTCCATCCTCCATACCAGCCAGATACACATAAGGAAATTCCAGACCTTTGGCGCTGTGAAGGGTCATCAGAAGCACCTGATTGTCATCGCCGTCCACGGAATCAATATCCGCTACCAGAGCAACTTCTTCCAGAAAACCGGAAAGCGTAGGCTCTTCGTTTTCCTCTTCATATGTAACGACTTTGGTAATCAACTCGTCAATGTTTTCAATTCTGGCCTCTGCTTCTTCCGTTCCCTCTGCCCGCAGTTCTTCCACATAACCGGTATTTTCAATAATATCTTTCAAAAGTTCTGAGGGAGAGAGGTACTCCAGCTTGCTTCTCAGTGTCTGAATAAACGTGACAAATGGCTCTACTTTAGACGCAGCTCTTCCAAGAGACGGAATCTGGTCTGCTTCCCGCAGAGCATCATAGAAACTCATGCCCCTCTCTGCGGCATAATCCTGCACACGGCCAAGGGTGGTCGCGCCAATTCCCCTTTTTGGCACATTAATAATTCTCCGTACCGCCAAATCATCTCTTGCATTATCCACCGTCTTTAAATAGGCCAGCAAGTCCTTGATTTCCTTTCTGGCATAGAAGTTCACGCCTCCTACCAATTTATAAGGAATATTGGCCATAAGGAATTTTTCTTCAAACAGACGGGACTGGGCATTGGTTCTGTAGAGAATGGCAAAATCCCGGTACTCCCCGTCATGCTCACGCACTTTTTTGCTGATATCCCCCACAATGTATTCTGCCTCTTCATGAGCGTTCATAAACTGGCGGAAATGCAGTTTTTCTCCTTCTGCATTTTCCGTCCAGAGAGATTTTCTCTTTCTTTCCATATTATTCTGAATCACCTGATTCGCTGCATTCAAAATGTTCTGGGTAGAACGATAATTCTGTTCCAGGCGAACCACCTTTGCATCCGGGAAAACTTTCTCAAATCCCAAAATATTTCCGATGTTGGCGCCGCGGAACTTGTAAATAGACTGGTCGTCATCTCCCACCACGCAGAGATTACGGTATTTATCTGCCAGAAGGCTGACAAACTTAAACTGGGCGGTATTGGTATCCTGATACTCATCCACCATAATATACTGAAACCGGTCCTGGAAATATTCCAGTACATCCGGGCAGGCGCGGAAAAGCTCCACTGTTTTCACAATCAAATCATCAAAATCCAGAGCATTGTTCTTTTTCAGTTCTTTCTGGTATTCCTTGTAAGCCAGGGCAATCTTCCGCTTGGAAAAATCGGACATCACGTTGATTTCGTACTCCTCCGGGCTGATGAGCTCGTCCTTGGCCGAAGAAATCGCAGCCAGAATTGCTCTTTCCTTGTACACCTTGGTATCAATATCCAGGCGCTTGCAAATATCTTTCATCAGCGTTTTCTGGTCATCGGTATCATAAATCGTAAAATTGGTGTCGTATCCCAGACGGTCAATAAACCGGCGCAGCATTCTCACACAACTGGAGTGAAACGTGGAAACCCAGATGCTTTCAGAGCCAAATCCCACAATCTTATCCACACGTTCCCGCATTTCTCCTGCTGCCTTGTTGGTAAAGGTAATGGCCATAATATTCCAGGGATTCACACCCTTTTCTTCTATTAAATATGCGATTCTGTGGGTCAGCACCCTGGTCTTTCCCGAACCGGCGCCAGCCAGAATCAGAACCGGTCCTTCTGTATGAAAAACAGCAGTCTGCTGTTCGTGATTTAATGTATCGTAAATACTCATGGTTTGTTCTCCTCCATATGTAAATCAAAACATTTGTTCCTACAATATATCATATTCAGCTGAAACAGGCAACCTTTTGCCGCAAAAGAAAAGAGCTCCCGTATCTTTTTCCCTCTGATACAGAAGCCCGTTTTCTCTATTCTTATCTGTAAATAATATCTTCTCTTCCCGGTCCATTGGAAACCATAGTAATCGGGAATCCCAGTTTTTCTTCCACAAATTCCACATATTTGCGGCAATTCTCCGGCAAATCTTCATACTTCTTAATGCCGCGGATATCACATTTCCATCCGGGCAGCACTTCCAGTACCGGTTTTGCCTTTTCCAGAAGATGTGTTGTTGGAAATTCTGTTGTCACTTCACCGTCAATTTCATAACCTACACATACCGGAATTTCATCTAAATATCCCAATACGTCCAGCACGGTAAAGGCTACATCCGTAGTTCCCTGGATACGGCAGCCATATTTGGAAGCCACACAGTCAAACCATCCCATACGTCTCGGACGTCCTGTAGTCGCACCGTACTCTCCGCCGTCGCCGCCTCTGCGTCTCAACTCATCTGCATCTTCACCGAAAATTTCGGATACAAATGCACCTGCACCTACTGCGCTGGAGTATGCTTTGCAAACCGTAATAATTTTTTTAATTTCATATGGCGGAACTCCTGCTCCTACTGCACCGTAAGCAGCCAGTGTAGAAGAAGAGGTAACCATTGGATAAATACCATGGTCAGGATCTTTTAAGGAACCTAACTGACCTTCCAGAAGGATTTCCTTTCCTTCTTTTAAGGCATTCCACAAGAGCAGCGAAACGTCACATACATAAGGTGCAATCATCTCTTTATACTGCATTAATTCTTCCATAATGTCATCTGCAGTCAACAGCGGTTTGTGATACAAATGCTCTAATAAAACATTTTTCTTATCACAGATATTTTGCACTTTTTCTCTCAGTGCCGCTTCGTCTTCAAACAGCTCGCTGACCTGGAATCCGATTTTTGCAAATTTATCTGAATAGAACGGGGCAATTCCTGATTTTGTAGAACCAAAGGATTTGCCTGCCAGACGTTCTTCTTCGTATTCATCAAATTTAATATGATAAGACATTACCATCTGTGCACGGTCAGAAACCTTAATGTCCGGAGTGGGAACACCTTTTTCCACAATAGACTGTATCTCTTTAAACAGTACCGGAATATTAAGAGCCACACCGTTTCCGATAATACTTGTAGTATGGTCATTAAAAACACCGGAAGGAAGTGTGTGAAGTGCAAATTTACCGTAGTTATTTACAATGGTATGCCCTGCGTTGGCACCACCCTGAAACCGCACAACAATATCTGCGTCCTGCGCCAGCATATCTGTAATTTTGCCTTTGCCTTCGTCTCCCCAGTTTGCCCCTACTACTGCTTTTACCATCTTTTATTCCTCCTGTAAGATTGAACTCATTTCAATTACTACAGTATCATACACCATTTTTTTTCAGAAATAAAGTAAAATTTGAAAAAATCATCTTCTTCTGAAAAGAATAAACAGAACCGCACTGATTCCCATAAGAATCGGATAAAACAGATATGGCATAATCTGCACCGGTGACAGACCTGCCAGACTGGCTGCTGTAAGAAGCTGCGCTCCGTAAGGAATCATTCCCTGTCCCACAGAGGCAAAAATATCCAAAAGAGAGGCGCTTCTTCTCGGTGATACATCAAATTCCTCACTGATTTCCTTGGCAATCGGTCCTGCCATAACAATCGCCACCGTATTATTTGCAGTACAGCAGTCTACCAGAAAAACCAACAGGGAAATTCCAAATTCTCCGCCTCTTGCCCCTTTGATATTTTTCTTAATCAGATTCAGAATAAACTCGATACCGCCATATTCCTTCACCAGGGCCACAATGGCTGCTACAATGATGGAAATTACGGTAATGTCATACATACTGGTAACGCCTTCGCCCATCTTCTGGAACATTTCTCCCAGAGCAAAAGCACCGGTTCCTACTCCTACAATGGCTGCCAGCACAGTTCCTACAATCAGTACCACAAAAACATTAATTCCAATCAAAGCACCTATCAGAACGACCAGATACGGAACCACTTTAATAAACTGGTATTCCAAATCTTTGTCCATATTTCCCGCATTTCCTCCTGCCAGGAAAAAGAAAATCACTGCAGTAATGACAGCAGCCGGAAGGACAATCAGAAAATTTTCCTTAAATTTATCCTTCATTTCACATCCCTGGGTTCTCACAGCCGCAATGGTGGTATCGGAAATCATGGAAAGATTGTCTCCGAACATGGCGCCGCACACAATAGCGCCCATGCAGACAGGCAGAGAAATTCCCGTCTTTTCTGCAATTCCCACTCCAATGGGAGCCATGGCTGTAATGGTTCCCACAGAAGTTCCCATGGAAATCGAAATAAAACAGCCGATAATAAACAGACCCATGACAGCAATGGATGCCGGCATAATGGACAGTCCCAGATTTACCGTGCTCTCCACTCCTCCTGCAGCCTTAATGGTGCCGGAAAAAGCGCCTGCGGCCAGGAAAATCAAGCACATGGTTACAATATTCTCCTCTCCGATGCCTTTGGAGATAATGGTCATTTTGTCCGCAAAACGCACACGGCGATTCTGCATAAACGCTACCATTAAGGCTATGAGAAAACCTACAATGGCCGGCATGGTATAAAAATCCCGGGACAAAACCCCTGCTCCGATAAAAATCACCAGAAATACCCCGATAGGCAAAAGCGCCAGGGCATTTCCGTTCTTCTTTTGATTCATAAAATGATATGCTCCTTTCTATAACAGAAAAAGAGGCTGCCGCACTCCTTTTGCTCTGATTTTCATGCAGCAACCTCTTCTCTTGTGTTCTTCGTTATACGTTTCTTTATACGTTAATCTCTGCTGTCATTCCAAGAAGTTCCTTATTTGCTTCCAGTACGGGATTTACTACCTTGTTCAGGAAGTTGTCTACCTGTACGGCTGCTCTTCCTGTATATTTTGCAGGATCCATAGTCTTCTGAAGATCTTCCAGGCTCATATTGAATGCAGGATCCGCTGCAATCAGTTCCAGAAGATTGTTATCCTTTCCTTCCACCTTCACGTTTCTTCCTGCTTCCATGGAAAGTTCACGGATTCTTTCATGAAGTTCCTGACGGTCGCCGCCTGCTTTTACAGCGTCCATCATAATATTTTCTGTAGCCATAAACGGCAGTTCGCTTCTCAGACGTTTTTCGATAACTTTTGGATATACTACCAGTCCGTCTACGACGTTTAAGCACAAATCCAGAATACCGTCAATAGCCAGAAAGCCTTCCGGAACAGAGAGACGTTTGTTTGCAGAATCGTCCAGAGTTCTCTCAAACCACTGTGTTGCGGAAGTAATAGCGGGATTTAAAGCATCCACCATAACGAAGCGTGACAAAGAGGCAATTCTTTCACTTCTCATCGGGTTTCTCTTATAAGCCATGGCAGAAGAACCAATCTGGCTCTTTTCAAAAGGCTCTTCTACTTCTTTCAAATGCTGCAGAAGACGAATGTCATTAGAGAATTTATGTGCGCTGGCTGCAATTCCTGCCAGGACATTTAAAACTCTTGTATCTACTTTTCTGGAGTAAGTCTGTCCCGAAACCGGATAACATTCTTTGAATCCCATTTTTTCTGCAATCATCGGGTCAATTTTATCAATGGTTTCCTGGTCTCCGTCAAAAAGCTCCAGAAAACTTGCCTGTGTTCCTGTCGTTCCTTTTGAACCTAACAGCTTCATGGTGCTGAGTACAAATTCCAAATCTTCCAAGTCCAGAAGGAATTCCTGCATCCAAAGGGTCGCTCTTTTCCCTACCGTAGTGGGCTGTGCCGGCTGGAAATGGGTAAATGCCAGAGTTGGCAGCGCTTTATGCGCATCTGCGAATTTTGCCAGTTCCGCAATCACATTGACTAATTTCCTGCGCACCAGCTTCAGCGCTTCTGTCATCACAATAATATCTGTATTGTCTCCTACATAGCAGCTGGTAGCGCCCAGGTGGATGATACCTTTCGCTTTTGGACACTGTACACCATATGCGTATACATGGGACATCACATCGTGGCGAACCTGTTTTTCTCTTTCTTTTGCCACTTCATAGTTAATATCCTCTGCATGAGCTTTCAATTCGTCAATCTGTTCCTGTGTAATGGGCAGTCCCAGTTCTTTTTCGGTCTCTGCCAGAGCAATCCACAGCTTTCTCCAGGTACGGAATTTCATATCAGGAGAAAAAATATACTGCATTTCTCTGCTTGCATAACGCTCGGATAATGGACTTACATATCTGTCTGTACTCATATTCATTTACCTCTCTGTTCTCTTTCATATATCACGCAGTTAATACACATGGATTATATCGCAACACTTCTGAAAAAACAAGTTTAAAATCCCGTACTCCTGTGATAGTCACGAATAAATTGTTCTAAAAGCCCATCTGTATCTTCTCCGGACACCTTCCTGGCTTTCTTTGCACTCTGTTCCAGATTCCGGATAATTTCTTCCTGTTCCTCTGCCTCTACTTCCATTTTTCTGCATATTTGAGGAAATTCCTGGGGGTTTCTCATATAAGATGCAGTAAGGTAGTGCCTGTATACCTGTTTTGTATGAAGCAGTTCATAGGCTTTCCAAAAACAGTCTGCTGCTTCCTGAAACTGAAACAGATTTAAATACGCGCAGCCCATATTGTGGTAAATACCGCCGTTAAACTGTTCTCCTAACCCTTCCTTATCTTCTTTTTGCAATGCATTTTCATAAATCCTCACCGCATTGACATACATCCGGTTTTCCACCAGATAATCTCCCTTTTTCTTTTCTCTCAACACCTCCGGCTGTTGATTCAGAAGGCTCATCCGCTCATTCAATTCCTTAAATTCACTGTGTGTCAGATAATTAATTTCTTTAAACACGGCCAGAATAAACTCTGCTGTTCCCAGATTATCCTCCAGGATTTTATAAAGCCGCCTGTACAGCTTTTCCAGCCCCAGTTCTTTTCTCAGCCAGTCACAGAGATGTTCATTTAAAATCGTCTCGTCCAGAAGATAAATATTATGGTAAAAATAATAACAGAGTTCTTCAATGGAATAGATATTTGTGCTGATGTTCTCAATATAATAAGGCATCTTTGCTCTTTTTAACTGACATAAAATATATCCGCTCATTCCCTTTTCTCCTTTACCATGATACTTTTTCTGTCCAGACTTTGCCCTCGGAGGGGAACAAATCTCCAAATCCCAGGTCTTCCGCCGTAATGACGCAGAGTTCCTGAGATTCATAGACAATACGGATACCCAGTCTGGTGGTTTTATTGGGACGCTTTGGCAGACCTTCCAGTTTCATACTGCACCTGGTTTTTCCGGTTCCCTCCATAGAGGTTACCAGAAATTCCAAATCCTCTTTTCCGTCCAATATCAATTCCAGTTCCGTGTGAATCTCATACCAGTTTTTCCCTGCTTCGATAAGCGCATACGTCTTGGGTGAACCATTCACCAGCATCTCCATGGATACATTGTGCTTTACCAGAGAGGGACTCAGGTAGAGATATCCCTTCAAAGTTCCGTCTTCACATTTTTCTCTGGCTCCATAGCAGGCACCTTTCACATACAAATTGTTTCCATAATACACATGTCTCTGGTTTCTACACAGCAGGGGCGTCGAACGCACTGCCCACTCCTGGTCAAACCCGTCCCCCACAATATAGATACTGGAATACGTATCTGTTCCGCAGGAACGCTCGATTAGACGATAAAAATTATCATCTTTTTCTATGGCATCCTGCGGCAGCTCCGCGGTAATTCCATGCTCTATAAACGCTGTAATAGGACGTTTCTGATTATCCATAACCAGTCTGGCAAAAGACACCTGATTTTCTTCAAACAAAAACCAGCCGATTTTCCGATTCCAGTTATCCTTGCGGTGATTCATCACATAATAGTAAAAACTTTCGTCATAATCCTGCAGGTAAATCTGGTTTCTGGTAAATCCCAGATTTTCTCCTGCCTGATATAAATTTTTCACCAGAGCTGCGGAAAGCCGGGGTACGGTAATCATCAGAGCCTTTATCTGTCTTGCGGGTTCCGCTGTTCCCAGAAGAGAAATACAGCCCTTTAAATAGTTTTCCAACAGTTCAGAAGGCTTTCTTTTTTCTCCGTCCACGATGACTTCCTCCGCGCTTCCAAAAATCCCCAGAAGTCCGGTAATGGAAATTTCCCCTTCCTGGCGGGAAAAATAATCTGCCTCCATGCCGTAATGCCACACTTCTTCTCCCGGTTTCTTGGAAAGTCGGGTAGGAAAAAGATATTGGTTGCTGCCTGCTTTTACGGAAACAGAAATCGGCTCTTTTTCCCTGCGGTCATAATAGCAAATCTGGGACTGGTTTTTTCCGATTTCCAGACCTACTATAATATTTCTTGTCTCATTCATCTCTCTGCCTCCTAATCCAATAAAGCAAACAGGTCTTTTACCTGCTGCTCCCGTTCCATATAGGCTTCTGCCATACGCTGCAGTTCCTCTTTTTTTCCCTTTTCTCTTAGCTGCAGCATAGTGTTCAGCATCTGATATTTGCTGCTGCCCTGCATACTGCTTTCTTCTACCGTCAGAATTTCTTCCCCGGTTGTTTCCACCTTCCCGTCTTTTTCAATCACAAAATAATAATGCAGTTTTTCTCCGTAGAATAAAACAAATTCTCTGTTATAAATCCCCTGATACCGCTCCTTTAACGGTTCGCTTTTTTCTTCTGAGGTTTCTCCCCGTTCAATATAGGAATGCAGTGTTACTCTTGCACGACGGCCTGCCCGACATTCTACAAACATTTTATCCTCCATCTGGCAGGTGCAGAGCAGTTCTCTGGGCAGCATCCGGAAAAATGCGAACTGCAGACGCTCTTTTTCACATTCCTCCAGGATTTCTTCTGCTATATTCTTTCGCTTTTCATCCCAGACTCCGGTTTCTCCGTAATGCTTTAAAAGAGAAATTCTGCAGATGATATCACATTCCCATTTCCTCTCCATGACTTTTTCCAAAGCCTCAAAAAGAAATTGGTCTTTTTCCTTTTCTCCCAGGAAATATTCATAACACTCAAAGGTCAGATAAGAGAGAATCACCTGCTCCTTTCCGCTCTGACTGATATAATTTTCCAGCACTGCAAGACCTTTTTCATGACACACTCTGGAAAACATGCTGCATACCAGAATCTTTTCCTCCAGCTGATAGCAGTCCAATGCAAAGCCCATAGCACGGTTCCAAAGCTGTACCATTTCCTCCACAGGGCCTTCAAAATGCTGTACCAGATACTGCAGGAGCACTTCATCATAAATACCGGCGTGCACAATGTACCCTGCCAGCAAGAGAAGTTCCTCTTCATATTCAAATTCCAGCTTCAAAATCATCTGGCTGCACAGTCTTAAAAGAACCGGCATTTCTATCCGTTCATATCCGTATTCACAAATCAGGTCATAAGCCCCTACAAACATCTCCTGTTTCACCAGAATCGTAATCAGCAGCCGTTTATTTACCCTGGCAAATGCACGGAAGTCCATTTCCTGCAGCGACTCTCTCAAATTGCGGTTATCCATCTGGGATTCATAATACAGCAGCAGCTTTTTGCGTATATTCTGCCGGTAATCCTCACAGAAAATCTCCTGTTTCAAAACTGCTTCAAAAGAAGCCACATTGGCTTCAGTCACCGGAGATTCGTGTTTCAGCTCCCCACAAGTGTGCAGCAGCATGCCCGGATATTTCTTTCCGTCCTTTCGCAGCTTCCCGGCCAGCTCCTCCAAATCCAGGAGATTGTGTACATTGTAATCCACCGTATTCACATATCTACGCTGACTGCTGTCCTCAAACAAAACAGCGGCATCCTTGGTATACAGTGAAATATAGGTCGTCTTATCTGTGCAAAGATACACCTGTTCCTCTTTCATAGAAGCATGGCGCACAATCACCTTTCGGATTTTGGGGTCATCGCAGTAAAGCCGATAAGTAAAGAGTACTTTTGCCAGAGCCGTCCTGACATTTTCGTCCTGAGAATCCACACAGAATTCCTGATACACCACTGCAAAATCTTCATTGATTCTTCCCTCTTTGATTTTTTCTTTTGCAAAGGTCTCCATGTTTTTCTGATAACTCTGATAAGTTTCTCTATCTATCTCTTTATTCCGAATAACGTTGCTGTAGACAAACGCCTTCTTCGTATCACTTAACGTATTGTTGTATCCGAAATACAGGCGAATGACTTTTGGCAGTACCTTCTGATAGTTTCTGCTCATGGTTTCAATGTAATACTCATACAGCCCTGTGATTTTCAGTTCTGCCTGCACCGCCAGTTCATACCAGCGGAAATACTCCGGCTTTCTGGGTTCCCCCTTCATAATCAGCTGACAAATTCCCCTGACAGCATGAACGGAAGGGTATTTCTCATACACATACTGCAGGACTTCGTAAACCTTTTGGGAAAATCCTTTCATCTGTCCTGCAAGGTCAATGGCACGAAAAGCCATTTCTTCCGTGAGAATCCCGTATTTTTTGGCAAAAAGATACACCTGTATGGTAAAAGCATTCATTTTCCGAAATGCGGAACCATCTGCTGCCGCCAGTCTGCACGCTGTCAGATAGAGAAATGGACTCCTGCAGCCGATTCTGTACTGTTCTTCTAAGAGAAACATTTTCCTGGACTGGGTGCGCAGATTTTCTTCATCCAATTCAAAAATCATAGAAAGAAGCAGCAGACTGTCCACTCTTCTCTGATAAAGCTGATGGAGCCGCACAGCCGCAGCTTCTTTGGACTGTGTACTTCTCTCGGAAATCTCATTCAAATACAAAAACGCCCCCTCCAGAATTTCCTCCTGCTGAATCTTCTGGTTGTTTTCCAGGGAATCCAAAAGCCTTCTGGCTTCCTCCTTCCTGTCTGCGCGCACCTGTACATAAGCTTCAAAAAGCTGGCATTCTGTGGAATAATAGCCGTTTTCCTTCAGTTCATCCAAGAGTGCTTTCATTTCGGCGCACCAGGCTTCCGTATTCTTTCTTCCAAGCTCCAAAAGCAGGAAATCTCTGGCTGCTTCCAGCCTTTTTTTCTTTTCATAAGCTGTGACATTGACCTGAATATGGCCGTTTTTCGATGCCATAATCTGGTAGGTAATGGTCTCATACACCGTTTTTATCTGAATTCTTCCGAAATTTTTCCCCTTTCCGAGACATTCCTTCCGTATGATATATTCCAAATCATAGACACTGCCGATAAAATGCCCGTCTTGGATAACCTTTTTCTCTACTTCCAGAAAATCTCCCTCGGTCTGAATTTCAGCGCGAAGAAAACCCCATCCGCTTCTTCGGATTCTCAACGTATCTTTTAAAGAAGTCTGTACCTCATAAAGTTCCAGATTTTCTTTTTCCAGGCTTAAATGCACAGGTTCCTTCAGCCCCGCGCCTATAAGAAATTCTTCCAGATTCTGATACGGCACAGGCGTTTTTACCATGGAGGCATAATACGGCAGCAGTTCTTCTCTGCCTTTTAACAGCCTTTTAAAGGAAGTATCTATAAAAAGCTGGTATGCCTCTCTGAAGTCTTCCTTTGCCAGACTGACAAATTCCTCCAGAGTCCCTACCGTTCCCTGAGATGTGCGCACTTCCAACTTTTTTATTCCAACAGAAAAAGGCACCCGGTACGTTCCGATACTGGTACTTAAAACAATTTCTCCCTCTATGCAATCTGTACTGTCCAATCCCTTGGTATCCACACCATAAGGAAGAATCATCTTTTCTCCTGAAAACTTTTCCTTACCCAGAAGAAATCTGCGATGTGTGGAATAAGCCATTCCCTTGATTTTTCTTCCGTCTTTTGCTGCAAACTGCAGTTCTCCTCTTACCTTTTCTTCCGGCATGGTACTGAAAGAAATATGACTTGCAGACAAATCCAGACCGGGTACTTCATATTCAAATCTTCCGTTTATCAGTTGTTCCATTCGTGTCTTCAAAATATCACCTTTGCCCTGTTTTATTTATAAAAATCTGATTATTGAATAATTGACAATATTCTGCTACTATGAATTATACACTACAAACTTCTGCTGTGCAACTTCAATACACAGCCTGTTTTGGAACATTTTTTTACCAAAAGGAGGTTTTTTATGCTGAAACACAAGGATCATTTTCACGGCAGCGACCTGGAAAAAATTGAGGAAATCTATCATATAAAGAAAGAAGACATTACCAGCTTTTCCGCCAATGTCAACCCTCTTGGGATTTCTCCCTTACTGAAAGAGACCCTGGCGAAACATGTAAACGCTATTACTTCCTATCCTGACAGAGACTACACAGGACTCAGAAAAAGTATCTGCCAGTACACGGGGGCACAGTTTGAAAATATCATTGTGGGAAACGGCTCTACAGAATTGATTTCTCTCTTTATCCAGACCACACATCCTCAAAAAGCCCTGATTCTGGGACCTACCTATTCGGAATATGAACGGGAAATCGCTCTGGAGGGAGGCCACACCCTTTATTATCCGCTGAAAGAAGAGGATGATTTTCAAATGGATGTGGCAGATTTCTGCCAACATCTGAATGACAGTCTGGATTTGCTGGTACTGTGCAATCCCAACAATCCCACTTCCACGGCCATTGCCAGAAAAGATATGCGGAAAATCCTGGATAAAGCCCTGCAGTACGGCATTTCCGTCATGGTAGATGAAACGTATGAGGAGTTTACAGACCCCAAAAGTAAAATTTCCGCAATTCCCCTTACCAATAATTACAACAATCTGATTGTTTTAAGGGGAATCTCCAAATTTTTCGCAGCTCCCGGACTGCGGCTGGGTTATGCGGTTACCGGAAACCCTGACCTGCTGAAATACATCAACACCCGTAAAAATCCCTGGACCATTAACAGTCTTGCAGAAATCGCAGGCTGCATTATGTTTTCCGACAAGGAATATATCGAGAAAACCAAAAGCCTGATTACTGCGGAAAGAGAACACCTTTATTCTCTGCTTTCTACCTGGGACAGCGTAAAGGTATACCCTTCCTGCTCGAATTTTCTGCTTATGAAAATTTTAAAAGAGGATATTACTTCTGAAATGATTTTTGATTTCTGTATCCGAAGGGGATTGATGATTCGGGATTGCTCTACATTTCCGTTTTTAGATAATTCTTTTATCCGATTCTGTGTCATGAGTCCTGAAAAGAATCATGAACTGATAGAAGCATTTCGTGAAATCTTAGAAGAAACAAAATAATCTTTTTCAAGGCGCCGCTGTTTTGAATCTCAAACTCAAAACAGCGGCTGTACCTTGAAAAAGCTATCTTATCCTGCAAGAAATAGCAATACAACTTTTTAGAATTTTTCTCCGGAAAGCAGTTCATATGCTTCCACATATTTGTCTACGGTCTTTTTCACTACTTCCTCCGGAAGAAGGAAATCGCTTTCAGGATTTGCTTTCAGCCAGTCCCGCACATACTGTTTGTCAAAAGATGGCTGTCCCTGTCCCGGTTTGTAGCCTTCTAACGGCCAGAATCTGGAGCTGTCCGGTGTGAGCATTTCATCCCCCAGTACCACTTCTCCGTTTTCGTCCAGACCAAATTCAAATTTTGTATCTGCAATAATGATATTTTTTGTCAGTGCGTATTCTGCACATTTTTTATAAAGAGCAATGGTGTAATCACGGATTTTCTCTGCGTACTCTCTTCCTCTTCCCGGATGAAGTTTTTCCAGAGTTTCTACGGTTTCTTCAAAAGAAACGTGTTCGTCATGGTCGCCAAGCTCTGCTTTTGTTGTCGGTGTATAGATTGGTTCAGGCAGTTTATCAGACTCCTGTAACCCTTCCGGCAGTTCAATGCCGCATACAGTTCCATTTTCCTGGTAACTAGCCCAGCCGCTTCCTGTAATATATCCTCGAACAATACATTCTACAGGCAGCATATCCAGCTTCTGGCACAGCATAGCATGTCCTTCAAATTCCGGTTTCTGGAAAAATTCCGGCATTTCTTTTACATCTGTGGAAATCATATGGTTCGGAACAATATCTTTCGTAAAATCGAACCAGAATTTAGACATCTTTGTCAGGACAACGCCCTTGTCTGTAATCTTGTTTTTCAAAATGTAGTCAAATGCGGAAATCCGGTCAGTTGCATAGATAACCAGCTTATCTCCAATATCATATACCTGACGCACTTTTCCTTCTTTAAATGGTTTGTACTCCTGCATGTTTTCACCTTTCCTCTTGCTTAATAGTAGTTGATTCTTCTTTATTGTAACAAATTTCCCGAAAAAGGGAATAGAATTCCTGAAAAAAATACAAAATTTTTCTGTTTCGACAGATACTCTATCCGTTTGCCAAAACGTTCTTCTTTATTGAAAATCAAACAGCGACATCTGATTAGACTGTGGCAGTTTCCCAAACAGGCCCAAATCATTCATCAAGTCAATCGTAGAAGCCGTCACCTTTGTCCGGTTTCGGAAGTCATCCAGAGACAAAAATTCTCCCTCTTCTGCCGCAGCCACCACAGCGTCGGCGGCTCTGTCCCCCAATCCTTCAATGGTATCCAGCGCAGGCATCAACTTATCCCCTTTTATCTGGAAGGTATGCGCATTGGCTTTATAAATATCAATAGGCACAAACTCAAATCCTCTTGCATACATCTCCTGCACAATTTTCATGTCTTTATAGGTATCCTGCTCTTTCTTGCTGAGCGTATCCTTTCTCCGCTCATAATCATCCATAAAATACTCCAGTTTTTCCTTTCCCTGGCACATGATTTCATAGGAAAATGCCGTAGCGCGTATACTGAAATACGCCGCATAATATGCCAACGGATGAAAAATTTTACAGTAGGCAATACGCCAGCCCATCATAACGTAAGCCGCTGCATGGGCTTTTGGGAACATGTATTTAATCTTTTTACAGGAAGCAATATACCAGTCCGGAACATCATGCTTTTTCATCTCTTCTTCCCATTCCGGCTTCAAACCTTTCCCTTTACGGACACTCTCCATAATGGTGAAAGCCTGCCCGTGTTCCAGGCCCTTATTGATAAGATAAATCATGATATCATCTCGGGTACAGATACAAGTGGTAATGGTTGCTGTACCGGATTTAATCAAATCCTGCGCATTCCCTAGCCACACATCCGTACCATGGGAAAGACCGGAAATACGCACTAAATCCGAAAAAGAAGTGGGGTTGGCGTCAATTAACATCTGCATGGCAAAATCGGTGCCAAACTCCGGAATCCCCAGACAGCCAAGAGGACAGCCGCGGATATCTGCCGGGGTAACTCCAAGGGCATCTGTACTCTTAAACAGAGACATAACCTCCTTGGAATCCAGCGGAATTTCCCTGGCATTAATTCCCGTAAGGTCTTCTAACATACGAATCATGGTAGGATCATCGTGCCCCAGAATATCCAGCTTCAGCAAATTGGAATCAATGGAGTGATAATCAAAATGGGTGGTAATAATGTCGCTGTTCATATCATTAGCCGGGTGCTGTACCGGAGTGAATTCTTCGATATCCCAGCCGATGGGAAGAACAATGATTCCTCCCGGGTGCTGCCCTGTGGTACGGCGGATACCGGTGCACCCCTGCACAATCCGGTTAATCTCGCAGTAACGCTTTCTCTGCCCCCGTTCCTCATAATATTTTTTCACATATCCGAAAGCTGTTTTCTCTGCCAGCGTACCGATTGTTCCCGCCTTAAAAGTCTGTCCTGCGCCGAAAATAACCTCTACATAGCGGTGGGCTTTTCCCTGATAATCCCCGGAAAAGTTCAAGTCAATATCCGGTTCCTTATCTCCTTTAAATCCCAGGAAGGTTTCAAAAGGAATGTCAAATCCCTCTTTAATCAGAGGCTCTCCACACACCGGACACTTCTTATCTGGCATGTCGCAGCCCGCTCTTCCCGAATAAGCCCGCACTTCCTCAGAATCGAAGTCCGAGTAATGGCATTTCGCGCAATAATAATGAGGGCTTAAAGGATTTACCTCTGTAATTCCCGACATGGTTGCCGCAAAAGAAGAGCCTACCGAGCCTCGGGAGCCTACCAGATAACCGTCGCTGTTGCTCTTCCATACCAGCTTCTGCGCAATCATATACATAACCGCATATCCGTTTGAAATAATAGAATTCAGTTCTCTTTCCAAACGCTCCTCCACGGCTTTTGGAAGATTGTCCCCGTAGATTTCATGGGCTTTATTGTAACAGATTTCCCGCAGCATATTATCCGAATTTTCAATCACCGGCGGACATTTTCCTTTGTGAATAGGAGAAATTTTCTCCACCATATCTGCAATTTTGTTCGGGTTGGTAATGACAATTTCCTCTGCCTTTTCCCGCCCCAGATAAGAAAATTCTTCCAACATTTCCTCTGTTGTACGCAGGTACAGCGGAGCCTGGTCATCTGCATCATCAAAACCTTTCCCAGCCATAATAATTCTCCGGTACACCTCATCTCCCGGGTCCAGAAAATGCACATCACAGGTTCCCACCACCGGTTTATTAAAGGCTTCTCCCAGCTTCACAATCTTTCGATTAATCTCCTGCAAATCCTCTTCACAAGTAATGTCGGAACGGTCCTCGCTGCGAATCATAAAGGCATTGTTGCCCAGCGGCTGAATCTCCAGATAATCATAAAAATTCACTAATCGGGCAATTTCCGCCTCCGGTCTGCCGTTTAATACGGCCTGATACAGTTCCCCTGCTTCACAGGCTGAACCAATAATCAATCCCTCCCGGTACTTCAAAAACAGGCTTTTGGGCACACGGGGACGCCTGTGATAATAAACCAGGTGAGAATCCGAAATCAAGTGGTACAGATTCACCCTTCCAATATCATTTTTCGCCAGAATAATGGCGTGATAGGTAGGCATTTTCTGAATAGAATTCACGGAAACCGCACCTTTTTCATTTAACTCATCCAGATTGAAAATATCTCTTTCCCTGCACATCTGAAGAAATTTCACAAAAATTTCAGCCGTACATGCTGCGTCATCCACGGCTCTGTGGTGATGTTCCAAAGAAACTCCCACGGCCTTTGCCACAGTATCCAGCTTAAAACGATTTAACTGAGGCAGCAGAAAACGAGCCATTCCCACGGTATCCACAATGGTATCCTCTCTCTCTATCCCCAAATCCTCATAATTTTTCTTAATAAAACTCATATCGAATTCTGCGTTGTGAGCCACCATCACACAGCCCCTGCAGAACTCCTCGAAACGGGGAAGAATCACATCAATGGTAGGAGCCTCTGCCACCATACTGTCATTAATGCTGGTTAACTGCTCAATGCGAAAAGGAATGGGAATTTCCGGATTCACAAACTCGGAAAACCGCTCGGTAATGTTTCCGTTTACCACCTTAACCGCACCGATTTCAATGATTTTGTCCTTCATGGCAGAAAAACCGGTGGTCTCGATATCAAAGACCACATAAGGAGCGTCCAGGCTCTGCCCCTGACTTTTCTGGACAATTCCTTTCAAATCATCCACCAGGTAAGCCTCCACACCGTAAATCACCTTAAAGTCCGAATCCTGCGGCACTACGCCGCCCCAGGCGTCAAAACAGTGATTGGCTTCAGGGAAAGCCTGTACCACTCCATGGTCCGTAATGGCAATGGCCTTATGTCCCCACTCATACGCTCTCTTAATAATAGACTTTGCGTCAGAAACACCGTCCATATCGCTCATTTTAGTGTGGCAGTGCAGCTCTACACGCTTTTGTGGATAATTATCGGAGCGCACAGTTCCAAAACTGGCAATCTTTTTAATCCCCACTACAGAGCCAATGGTCAGCTCACTGTCAAAGCGGTCTATGGTGGTAATTCCCTTTAATTTTACAAAGGCTTTTTCTTTTACCCCTTCGGTAATCTCCTCTACCTGATCGTTGCGGGCAAACATTTTTACCGTAATGGAATCCGTAAAATCCGTAATAGAAAAGATAATGATGGTCTTTTCGTTGCGGATTTCCCGCTTCTCCAGGCTCATAATCTGACCGCGGATACACACCTCTCCCATCTCTGTCTGCACGGTTTCTAAAGGAAGCGCCTCATCCTCGAAGTCTCTTCCGTACAATACATCCGGATTATCCGAGCGCTTGACACTCCGTCTGAAATCAGAGGAAAACTTCTCGTTTTTCCCCTTAGTTCTGGGTGTTTTCTCTCCGCTGCCAACCTGTTTTGCACTCTTCTTTTCTGTATTTTTTACTTCTTCTTTTCGTTCCTCTGCCGTATTCTCCGCCTCTTCTTTTCCTTTTCCAAGAGTTGACATTTCTATAATATGCGCAGCCTCCTGCGCAATGCGAATATCACTGTTCTTTCGGAATCTGCTTTCCTTTGCTTCCTGATATTCGGCTTCCACTTTCAGAGAAAATTCACACCGCTCACAGAACACCTTTTCCATATAGTGAATCAGTTCTTCTTCTTTACTTCTTGCCAGTACTGTGGACTGCAAAAGCATATGCATGGTATTGGTTTCCGGAAACGTAATAACAGCATTCCGGAACATATTAAAGACCAGAATGCTGTAATTTTTTAGTTCCAGTCCCATGGAAGACTGATACGCTTCAAAGAATAATTGGGGCGTATACTGGCTGGAAAGTGTAAATTTCTCCAACACCTTAACCTCCATGGGAACTCCCCTGAAACACTGGGACGCAATGGCTCTCTCCAGTGCGTAGATATACTTTTTATGAATCCACTGCCGGCTTCGGATATAAACCCGAATATGGTCCTTTCTCTGGTTCACGGATACCTTTATTACCACAACCTCTTCCAACAGGGCTTTCAGTTCTCCGTTTAATTCCAGATTCCGGAACACATCCAGAAATTCCTTTTCCATAACCGCATTGCCTCCATCTTTATTTCCAATTTGCAAGTTCTTCCCGCAAAGTAAAAAGCAGTTCTTCTTCCGGTACCTTTCGGATGATTTCGCCTTTCTTTATTAAAAGGCCCTCTCCTTTGCCTCCGGCAATTCCAATGTCCGCTTCCTTTGCCTCCCCCGGTCCATTAACCACGCAGCCCATAACGGCCACCTTAATGTCCAGAGGAAATTCCTGCACCATGTTTTCCACCTGATTGGCCAGTCCAATCAAATCAATTTTTGTTCTTCCGCAGGTGGGACAGGAAACCACTTCCACACCGCCTTTTCGCAGGTTCAGCGTCTTTAAAATCCGCTTGGCAGACTTAATTTCCTCTACCGGACTGCCCGTAAGCGATACCCGAATCGTATCTCCGATTCCCTGATACAAAATAATGCCCAGTCCCACAGCAGACTTTATATTTCCGGAATACAAAGTTCCCGCCTCTGTAATTCCCACATGCAGAGGATAGCAGGTTTCTTTTGCCAAAAGTTCATGGGCTTTTACACACATCAGAACATCCGAGGATTTAATGCTGATAACCAGATTGTCATAGCCCAAATCCTCTATGATTTTCACTTTATCCAGCGCGCTTTCCACCAAGCCTTCTGCTGTGACACCATGATATTTTTCCACCAGTTCTTTTTCCAACGACCCGCTGTTTACTCCTACACGGATAGGGATATTCCTTTCTTTTGCCGTATCCACTACCGCCTTGATTTTTTCTTTTTTGCCGATATTTCCCGGATTAATCCGAATCTTATCCGCCCCGTTTTCCATGGCTGCAAGAGCCATTTTATAATCGAAATGAATGTCTGCCACCAGTGGAATGTGTATCTGTTTTTTAATTTCTTTAACAGCTTTTGCCGCTTCCAGAGTAGGCACGGTACAGCGGATAATCTCGCAGCCTGCGGCCTCCAGTTCTAATATCTGGTTTACCGTTGCCTCTACATCTTCGGTAGGTGTGTTGGTCATGGACTGAATCAAAATAGGATTCCCGCCACCGATTTTCCGGTTCCCGATAGCAATGACCTTTGTGTTGTCCCGATACATACTGCCTTCCTCCTTAATGATTAATCTGCAGTAATTTCTGTTTTAATTCTCCCTCCAGACGGTAGATTTCCGCTTCTGCAGCTCTTCTCTTTTCCCGTCCTTCCTTTTGAATACTCATAACCTCATCAAAGGTACTGATTAAGGATTCATTGGTCTTCTGCAGAGTTTCAATATCTACAATACCGCGCTCGGATTCTTTCGCCGCTTCCACAGTAGCCAGCTTCAGAGTCTCTGCATTTTTCTGCAGCAGAGCATTGGTCATATCTGTCACTTCTCTCTGGGCTCTTGCCGCTTCCGTAGAATGTGCCACTCCAAGGGCAATCACCATCTGGCTCTTCCACAGGGGGATAGTATTGACAATGGTGGACTGTATTTTTTCTGCCATCAGCGTATCATTTCCCTGTACCAGACGAATCTGCGGTGCTGTCTGAATGGCAATCATCCTGGTCAGTTCCAGGTCGTGAATTTTCTTTTCAAACCGGTCGCAGAGAGAGTCCAAATCCTTTGCCGCCTGGGCGTCCTCCGGCAGACCACTGATCTGGGCTTTGCTCATAAGCTGGGGCAGTTCTGTGGCGCGGATTTCTTCCAGCTTCTGTTTTCCTGCCAGAATATACATGGATAATTCCTTAAAGTAGTTTAAGTTTAAGGCATACATCCTATCCATAATCGCTGCGTCTTTCATAAGCTGAATCTGATGTTTTTCCAGAGTTTCCACGATTTTATTCACATTGGTCTCCGCTTTGGCATACTTGTTTTTCATGGATTCCAGTTTGTTGGCTCCCTTTTTGAAGAATCCCATAATACCTTTGCGCTCTTCTTCCGCATCAAAGTTTTTCAGTTCTGTCACCACATCTTCCAGCAAATCGCCCACTTCGCCCAAATCCTTGGTGCGCACTTTGTCCAGCGCATCCTCCGAAAAATCCGCCATTTTCTTCTGTGTGCCTGCGCCATACTGTAAAATAGCAGTTGAATTGCGGATATCAATCTGTTTGGCAAAGTCATCTACCATCTTTCGCTCTTCCGGTGACAGAATACTGTCGTCCATCTTTGGCTCTGTGGGCTCTTCCTTCTTCACTTCTGCAACCGGTGCCTCCTCTTTTAAAGGTTCAAAAGTCAGGGTGGGTGTCACCGTAAAATCCTTTAATTCTTCGCTCATCTTCTATGATTCCTTTCTCTGAAAATTTTTTTCTTCCGTAAGCCCTTCCTGTGCCAGCATGGTTTTCAATACCGAAATGTCGGCAGAAACATCCCAGGCTGTTTCTTTATAAAAACTGTCCAGAAGATTTTCAAACGCTACGTTAATGGTATCCAGTGTATTTTCAATTTCCCTCTTGGCCGTTTTAATGTTTTCGCCTTCCAGACTCTGCTTGTCCAGTTCCTCGTAAGCATTCAGAAGTTTTACTGTGGTAGGAAGATAATAATCCATAAACTTATGTAAATCCTGAATCAGCTCCGGATGTTGTTCTACTCTCTGGAAAATCCGGAGAATTACATTTTCCATATGATAAATTTTGTTGGAAATTTCCACGCCTGGAATAGCGTCATTGCTTCTGCGGATTTCTTCGATATAACGGTCACCCTCTTCGATAACCTTTTTCACTTCCTCAGAAAGCTGCTGTCTGGGAGATTTTTTTTCTTGTTTCTTTAACTCTCTGGCATTTTCTTCTGTTTTCACATACTGCTCATAAGCTTCGTCACTGGCAATCAGACAAGTGCCTTTAGCATCCAGATGCCCCTCTAAAAACATGCGCTTATTAATCATTTTTTTCAAATCTCTGCGGACAAATTTCTCCGACTTTCTTACGCTTTTTGCCAACTCTCTGATGCTTCCATAAGGTTTCCCATTGAGGGTTTTCACATAAGTGCGGAATCGTTTAATCTTCTTTCTCAAATGGTTACCGCAAACCGCCATAATCAGACTCAGTGCAGTAGCTGTCCCAAAAACAGCCAGGATAGTCCCCAGTTTTACCGCAACTGTATGCACAAACAGAGATGCAATGATAAATCCCGCTGCAGTCGCCCCAAACATAATGGTCAATGCAATTCCCAATGTCGTAAGCAAAATCCCCATGGCTTTTGCACTTCCCGTATTGACAAATAAGGCAAACTCTTCTCTGGCTTCCTTCACTCGCTCAGATGACGCAGGGCTTCTGTAGTGTCCAAAGGGCCGATACCTGTAATTGGTACTATACCCATTCCCCGGCCCGTACGGTTTCGGCTCTTTATCCTGCCCGTATGGCTGATTCATTCCCTGCTGTCCCCGATAACGGTACTGCCCGGCCATATTTCCTGCATTTTTCATACTTTGTGCCACATTTCCCAATGCGCTCTCCAGAGTCTGTCCCAAGTCCCGGTTCAGTCTGCCGAAGTCTCCTGTATCAATGGCATTCTGCACAATATTTTTCACATCTCTCCCCAAATTATTCCAGTCATTTCCAGACATATCCTTCACTCCTCACTCTCAGTCCGCATCCTATTTTTTGCGTCCCAATTTTCTATTTAAAACTCTGTTCTTTTCACTCCCTTAAATTATATATGAAAGAATCCAAAAAAGCAACGGAACTTCTCTTGCAATTCACACGTTAAAGTTTTATAATGGTAAAAAATTAATTAATGATAAAAAATTACATACCGCATTCTGCGGCAGAATGGAGGAAATGGACATGGAGAAAAAGAACATTGACTGGTCTAATCTGGGATTTGGCTATGTAAAAACCGATTATCGTTTCGTATCTGACTTTAAAGACGGAAAATGGGATGAAGGAAAAATGACGCAGGATGACAAAGTAGTCATCAGCGAATGTGCCGGCGTCCTGCAGTACGCCCAGACCATATTTGAAGGAATGAAAGCTTACACTACACAGGATGGACGCATTGTTACCTTCCGCCCGGACTTAAATGCCAGCCGTATGGCAGATTCTGCCAGAAGACTGGAAATGCCGGTATTTCCGGAAGACCGTTTTGTTGAGGCTGTTGTAAAAACCATAAAGGCAAATGCCGCTTATGTTCCTCCTTACGGCTCAGGCGCAACCTTATACATCCGCCCCTATATGTTCGGCAGCAATCCTGTTATTGGAGTGAAACCTGCAGACGAATATCAGTTCCGTATCTTTACCACCCCGGTAGGACCGTATTTCAAAGGCGGTGTGAAACCTCTGACCATCCGCGTCAGTGATTTTGACCGGGCTGCCCCACACGGAACCGGACACATCAAAGCCGGCCTTAATTATGCTATGAGTCTGCATGCAATTGTGGATGCCCATCAGCAGGGATATGATGAAAACATGTATCTGGACGCAGCTACCAGAACAAAAGTCGAAGAAACAGGCGGCGCCAACTTCCTGTTTATTACAAAAGACGGAAAAGTTGTCACACCGAAATCCGACAGTATTCTTCCTTCCATTACCCGCCGCTCTCTTATGTATGTAGCAAAAGAATACCTTGGACTGGAAGTGGAAGAACGGGAGGTATTCCTGGATGAATTAAAGGATTTCTCAGAATGTGGTTTGTGCGGTACAGCCGCCGTTATTTCTCCGGTGGGAAAAATCGTAGACCACGGAAAAGAAATCTGCTTCCCAAGCGGCATGGAAGCCATGGGACCGGTGACACAGAAACTTTACGAAACACTGACCGGTATTCAGATGGGGAAACTGGAGGCACCGGAAGGTTGGCTGAAGGTGATTGAATAACAACCTGGAGGGTGATGGTTTCTCACCCTCTTTTTTATTTCCCCAATGCCTCAAACATCCACTTCTTATACGCCTCTACCCCCGGCTGGTCAAAGGGATTCACTTCCAGAATCCTGGCCGACACATAGCAGGCGAACAAAAAGAAGTAAAACAACTGTCCGAAGTGGTAAGCATCCAGTTTCTCAATCTCCAGGATAAGGCATGGAAGCTTTTCTCTGTGCGCTTTTACCGTAGCATGGAAAGAGGCCTTATTCATATCCCAGAAATCTTTCCCGTTGAGGTAATCAAATCCATCCTCCACCCGGTCTTGTTCGGCATACAAGGACGCGTTCTGCTCCTGTACATCCAGAAACGTCTCAAACATCAGCGGCGCTCCGTCCTGAATATACTGCCCCACTGCATGCAGTTCCTCGCAGAATTCTGCCGCCACAGGGAAAAGCCCTTTGTTTTCTTTGCCTTCCGTTTCCCCGAAAAGCTGCACCCACCATTTATAAAACCACCGAAGTTGAGGTTCAAAGCCTGCCAGCATTTCCAGCTTATACCCTTTTTCATAATACATATTCCGAAGACAGGCATACTCATAAGCCGGATTTTCCTCACTTCCCCCTTTGTGAAGCTGTTTTTCCATATCGGCAGCGCCTCTTACCAGACTTTTCATATCAATTCCCGCCACAGCCATGGGAAGCAGCCCCACGCTGGTCACAGCAGAAAAACGTCCCCCTACATTTTGCGGAAATTCCAGAAACGTGTATCCGTGTTTTTTGCAGAGTTTTTCCAGAGAACTTCCCCTTGTGCCGGTTGCTATCATTCTTTTCCCTGCCTGTTCTCCATACCTTTCATACAAAAATTTCCGCAGGATACGGAAGGAAGCCCCCGGCTCCAATGTTTCAAAGTTCTTGGCAATGCAATCGATATAAACGGATTTTCCCTCCAGACTTTTCAGCATTTGATTTAACGCATAAGGTGACAGTGTATGGCCTGCATACACAATTTCTACTTTACGGTCTGTCTGAATGGCTTCGATGACGGAACGGGCCGCATTATTGGAGCCTCCCACTCCCACGATTACAAAAACGTCTGCCTCTTCCCGGATTTCATCGGCCAGCTTCTGAATCCTTTCTGTCTGTTCCACATCTGCCCATTCTGCTGTATGAAACCAGCCCAGCGAATCTTTATAATCTGTTTCGCCCTCCAGAATCTGATTCAGAACGCTTCTTTTTCCTTCCATATACTCCTTTAATTCCTGCTTGATATTGGGATTTTTGTCTTCTATTTTTAAATTCAACATTCCTTTTTCCTCCTTGGATTTCCCCGTTTCCCCAACTGCTTCTTCCGCAAATAAACGAAAAGCAGGCTGTCCCCAACCACGCTGCAAAATTTTACAATTTTCCACATAGCGATAAAAGACAACCCACTTTCTATTATTTATCCTATTTTATCCCTTTCTCTCTGCCTTTTCTCAACCCATGCAAGGATGACAGTGTCCGTAAGCATCCATACAGTCCTCTTCCGGATTTTTCATACAGAGATGAACTGCCGATTTTTTGAAGGTCAGAGGCAGGGCCAGAATATTCGGAGTTTCCCCAACAAATTTCTTCTTGGCATCCTCCAGAGCTTCTTCAAAGGTGGCTCTTGTTTTCAGTCCCATGCCCCTTGCATAACCAGGTTCCTGTGCGCCTACAATGTAAATCGCACTGGTATTCATTTCTGCAATATGTCCGCAGGAAATCATACTAAAGCCATGGAATGGATGGAACGCATTTGTAAAACGGTATTTCCGGATATACTCTTCGTTTGTAGCAAAATACTCGCCATAGCGGTTCACATCCGGCAGTGTGTTCATGTAATCATGCTGGAAAACATCATACATTTCTCTCAAATACGGCCACAGTTCATCATGGAAAAAGCCGTTGCACAGAGAAGAACAGATGATAACACAGTTATCACTCATGACACGTTTGTAACGCAGTACCTGTGCGCTTAAAGCCTGCATCATCATAATCGGGTTTGTTCCCATGCCGTCCCCGTAATGGAATTTCTGCGGCATACCAAATACCAGAACATCGTATTTCTTCTCTGCCCAGTGTACATAAGTCCTCTTGTCAGCCAGTTTCCAGCTTTCCGGCATCATTTCTTTTGCATAACCGGAATAAATCGCAATCTGTCTGGAATTTGTATCCAGGACTGCGTCACAGCAGAAGAATGGATGTCCCATTTTCTCTTCCATATGCATGGAAATCTCATCAAATTTCGTTCTCATAAGACTGCCTCCGTTTACAGGAGTAAAGTCTTTTCTGTGCATAACGGACGGAACATGGTGGCTGGCAATGCTCTTCCAGTTTGTAATACCGGTTGCGCTGTGTTTGTATCCACCGGAATATCCGCCATAAGGATTTCCCTGTACATGACCAATCAGAATCGGAATATCACATTCATATACATATTTATTCATGTAAACCGGGTCCCCTCTTCTGGTGGTTCCCAGATTCACCATATGCTCCTGGTCTTCGCTGTCGTGGCTGATAATTTGTCCTGTGTGCCAGAATTCATGGAACAATTCTTCTCCGAAAATAGCCTTTGCGTCAGATTCCTTACTTCTTGGGTGCAGACCGTTTGAGATAATGAATAAAATATCTTTCTTTTCCACACCTGCTGCATAGAGTTCTTCCAAAATATATTTGATACTCAGTTTTCTGTGGCTGGTCGCCTGTTCCCCGCCTTTTACTCGGTCCGGAACTACAAAGGTAACGGTGCTGCCCTTATGAGCCAGTTCTGTCAGTGTAGGCATGCCGATGGGATGCGCCAAACTTGTGAGATAAGCGTCTCTTAATTTGTCTTCCGGTATGTAGTCCGGGTCTTTTACCGTTTCACCCGGAATAAAAATGTCTGTGTTATCCGGCAGTTCTGCTGCCATAGTTCCCTGTCCGTATTCAAATTCTAATTTCATAACCTTATTCCTCCTGATTTTATGCATTCATATAAAGACCGATGATTTCCAGATATTCTTCCGGATAGTAACCTATTTCACCCTGAAATCTGGTAAGAGCAATGAGTCCGCCGTCGATTTCCGGTATAGAAGCCAGCATGGCTGCATTGTCCTGCTTCAGCCCGCCTCCGTATACCATATCCATGCCCGCTGTCTTTTCTTTGACAAATCTGGCAATCTTCGTGATATATTCTTTATCTGCCGGAGTTTTGCCCGGTCCAATGGACCAAACCGGTTCATAGGCAATGGTTACCATGGATTTATCCACATCCTGCAGTCCGATTTCCAACTGCTCTCCCAAAACTTCCTGCCACTGCTCTTGTTCTTCGCTCTTTTCCCCAATACAGTACAGAACTTTCAGCCCCTGAGCTACCGCGCATTTGATTTCCTGATTCAAAATACGGTTCACGGCTTTGGTATCTTTACATCCGGCTTCTGCCAGAATCCCATTTAAGTTGTTCCGTTCCTCACAGTGTCCGATAATCACGGCTTCACAGCCCGCCGCTTTCATCGCTGCTGCCGGTCTTCCGGTTGTAAAGGCCCCGAAGTTTCCACCGGGCTGTACGTCATTCCGGAATACTCCCTGACAGCCCACCTGAACCGGACTTTCTTCTGTCTTTGCCCCAATAGCGGAGAACAGGTGAATTTCAGGGAAAAACATAGCAAACTCCACATCCTCTTTTGCATAAGGTTTCAGCTTTTCCTGTGTTTCCTTTACTATATAACTGCCCCATTCCCGAACATCCGCAATCCGGTTTACACCGCCCAACTCTGCAGGCACATCAAATCTCTTTAAATTCAGATAAATATGTTTCATCTTTTTTCCTTTCTGTGTTTCCCTTTTCAAACCGAACGAAACACGCTTTTACTTTTTTCCATAAAATCCGTTAAACGATACCATATCCGGAAGTTCTTCTCCGATAAGAGGTCTGCACCAGTCCAGAAAGGCCCCGGTCACACCATTGCCCTCTTCATTGATAAATTCCTCCGGCATGGTCCTCTCATACATCATAACCTCATCAATATCCACCAGAAACGCTTCTATGTGATATGGATTTTCTGAAGTCCGTTTAAATGCCACCATCTTCCCGGACTCTCCATCAAGGGCAGCCCGGCATGCTGTTTCTCCCGCAAGCTGCGCTTCCTGACAGTCCACCGGACTTTGCAGACCAATGGATGCCCGGCCCAGAAGCCCCGGTTTTTCTCCTCTGGCTTTATACCCCAGCTTCTGAATCACCAGGTTAGCCAGATGAGAACTCACATCTCCGAAATACGTAGCCCGTTCTGTTTTAAAAACCGGTTTGACAATGGGGTTTCCCTCTTTGTCTGTGAGCCCTTCACTGGCCACTACCACAATGCCGCTTTTCTCTTTCAGCCTATTTTCCACATCTTTTATAAACTGTTCTTCATCAAAAGGACGCTCCGGAAGGTAAATCAAATCCGGTCCGTATCCTTTCTCCCCGGCCAGCGCACTGGCTGCCGTAATCCAGCCTGCATTTCTACCGGAAGCCTCCATCACCACTACATGAATTGGCAGGGAACGCACATCCGCACACAATTCTTCCGTACAGGCTGCAATATAGCGGGCTGCACTTCCAAAACCGGGACTGTGGTCTGTCACCGCAATATCGTTATCTGTAGTCTTGGGAATCCCCATAACACGGATATCCAGATTTCTGGCCTGACAGGTTTTATGCAGTTTCCCGCAAGTATCCATCGTACCGTTGCCTCCATTAAAGAGCACATATTTTATCTCTCTCTTTACCAGAATATCTGCCATTTTTTCATAGTCTTCCTGCCAGATAGGGTCTCTGGACGTTCCAATGGCAGTTCCTGGAGTCTGCAGAAGCAGTTCCAGCTTTTCTTCCGGCACATTTTCTAATGCAAGAAAATGCTCTTCCAGAACACCTCCCGTTCCATTTTCAGCTCCGTAAATATGTTCCAGCTTTCCGTATTTTTTTGCTTCTTTGATTGCCCCGTACAGAGAAGCGTTTAAAACTGCCGTAGGCCCGCCTCCATGTACAATCAGTAAATTCTCTGCCATGCTTCTTTTCCTTTCTCAATCTTCTATAAAATTTGGAGTTCCCTTTGAAACACAGAATTTTTCTTTTCCATATTTCGGGAAGTTCTTTGGCACAGGGAAAAACGTGTTTTCCATATGACAAAAAACAGGGGCTGCCGCTTTCTGTAATTTTCTGTATACAACAAACGCGGCAGCCCCTCCCCCAATTTTCAATCCTCTGTTTTTCCTACAGCTGCACCTGACAAGTTTGGAAGCTTATTTTCCTGCCTCTTCCATAATGTCAAACAGTACATAGTCCTCAACCGGAACTTCTTCTTTTATCTTTCCTGCATCCAGGAAGTTTTTCTGCTGAATTTCATAGTATCCTGCAACGGTTCCGTCACCAACTTCTTTCAACAGTTCTTCGGAAGTAATCCATGCACCGTCTGTTGTCTGACCCATAGCCGTTTCTACATCTGTTTTTGTTTCATCTGCCACATATCCGGCAACTTCTTCAAAGTTTTCTTCTTTTGCACCGAAGTCCATGGCTTTATACAATGCTCTTGTGTATCTTACCAGCAGGTCTTTGTTCTTCTCTGCATATTCCGGCATACATACCCAGCTTGCCGGGTCTGCTGCAATGTCAGAGAAGTCTGCGTTGCTTACGAAAATCTGTGCGTCATCGCCTAACTCATCCGTGATAACCTTTGTGTTCGGTGACCATGGAGCACAGGCGTCAATGGAACCGGAAATCATGGCACTTGGCATGTTGGTAACTTCCATGTTGTATGGTTCAATATCGTCCATAGTAAGCCCTACAGAGTTCAGAGCGCGAAGCAAAATTGTCTCAGAAGATGTACCGGAAGCATACGCTACTTTTTTACCCTTTAAGTCTTCCAGGGAATTTACACCGTGGGATTTCAGCCCCATCACGCAGTCTGCATCACCCAACTGCTGGAAGCAGAATACGTCTACATTTCCCTGAATTGCCAGTGTATGAGCGCCAGGGCCGATATAAGCCACGTCCATAGAACCGGATTCCATAGCTGCAATTTCTGTAGGACCGTCATCAAACTTTGTCAGTTCTACTTCAATGCCTTCTTCTTCAAAAAATCCTTTTTCTCTCGCTGTGGTAACAACCCATAAGGAAGCGTAATTCGGCATATAAGCCACTTTTACCTTGTCCAGTTCTTTGGACTCTTCTTTTTTCTCCCCTGCATCTGCAGACGCTTCTTTGTTGTCCTTGGTGCCTGCCGCCTTGTCGTCACCGCCGCAGCCTGCCAACATTGTCATTGCAGTCGCTGCTGCCAGTACCATTGCCAATAATTTCTTCTTCATGAAAAAATCCTCCTTAAAAATATAGTTTTTATGTTCTCACAGGTCGCCCCTTGTAAGTCCTATTTTCTAACCTCCAGGTATTCCTGGTATACCTGACCCCAGATATGGTTTTTCAGTTCAATGAAACGCTCGCTCATTTTTGTTTCCTGGTCTCTCGGATATGGAATATCAATATCCACCACTTCTTTAATCCGTCCCGGGCGGGCACTCATAATCACTACCCTGGTAGCCAGTACAATGGCCTCCTCAATGTCATGCGTTACAAAGAAACAGGTTTTATTCTCTTCCTGCCATGCTTTTAATAACTCTGTCTGAAGCTGCGTCCTGGTCTGTGCATCCAAAGCGCCGAAAGGCTCATCCATGAGAAGTACTTCCGGATTCATGGCATAAGCTCTTGCAATCGCAACCCTCTGTTTCATACCGCCGGATAATTCCTTTGGATAAGAATCTGCGAATTTTTCGAGTTCTACCATTTTCAGATATTTCATGGCAATGCTGTCACATTCGTCTTTGGAGAGTCCCTTTAACTTCAGACCAAACTCTACGTTTTTCTTAACTGTCAGCCACGGAAACAGCGCATACTGCTGAAATACCACACCTCTGTCTGTTCCGGTTCCCTGAATCGGTTTGCCGTCTACCAGAATCTGTCCGGCTGTAGGCTCTAAAAGTCCGGCAATAATATTTAACAGGGTGGATTTTCCACAGCCGGACGGCCCGATTACACAGATAAATTCATTTTCTTTAATATCAAAATTTACACCATTCAGAGCAACTACCTCTCCCTTACGGGTATTGTACTTTTTCTCTATGCCCTGAATACTTACCTTTATATTTCCCTCTTTTCCTGCCATCCTGTTAACTTCCTTTCAAAGAATTTAAGAACTTTTTCTGCAATCATACCGATTACACCAATAATGATGATGTAAAGCAGCATAGGTGTTGTCTCATAAGAGTTGGCCAGAGATTTAATCCTCATACCAAGACCTGCAATGGCTCCGGTGGACTCTGCCGCAATCAGAGTCGTCAGTGCAGTAGAAATACCAAGTCTTACTGCCGTAATGATAAATGGTGTCGTAGCCGGAAAGATAACCTTCACGAACAGCTGCGCATCATTGGCTCCCAATACTCTTGCCGCCTTAATCAACGTTTCATCCACATTGATAACACCCTGGAAAATCGTAACGGTCATAATCAGGAAAGTGGCCAGACAGATAACGATAATCTGCGGTGTACGTCCAACACCAACACCAATAACAACCAACGGTACATATGCTAATGGCGGGATATTTCTAATAAACTGAATCCACGGCTCAAGAATAAACCGTACCGGTCTGTACCAGGCCATCAGAAAGGCTACCGGCACAGAAATCACAAATCCCAGAAGAAATCCCCAGAATACGGAAATCAAACTGCTTCCGATATCCTGCAGCAAAATTCCTCTTTCTCCCTGCATTAATCCTATGGACTCCACTACTTTCACCGCATTTGGAAAACATCTTGCTGTCTGCGGCGTCACAGATAACAGCGTCCATACAAGCATGGCAACGATAAATGAAATAAACAGCCATATCCCTTTTGGTATTTTGCTAATAAAATCAGCACCGCCCTTGTTTTTTTTCCCCATTTTAAACCTCCGCTTTCTTTCGTTTCGGTATTTCGCACCAAAACACATTTCTTATTTGTTTTTCTATTGACATTATCCCCTATATAGGGTTTTGTTTCAACTGTATTTTAAGCAAACGTTTGATTGTTTTGTTTATTTTTGTGTTTTATCAAAGTAAAATATTGCGCAAGATAGCAAAAAAGCATAAAAATTTGAGCAGCGCCTTTTTTGCGCTGCCCAAACCTCACATTTTTCTGTGCATTTTGCACTTTTGACTCTATTTTTTACATTCTTTTATAACGTTCTGCCATTTCCTCAAGAGAAACCTGTTCCACCAGCGGCGCTTTTCCGTAAGAACCAAACTCTACAATCAAAGTTCCGATAGCTTCTTTTACACCTTTCTCAATCACTTCTACCAATTCCGCCCTGTCCTTATCCGGAACCATTCCATACATAACCGTATCCATAATTGGCGGCAGAAAGGCTCTTGGGTCAAACTGCTCTCTCTTCTCTTCCAGCAGCTGATAAACGCCTCCAATAGACGGACTGTTTCTCTTTTCCGGATGTTGTGCGAAATATTCTTTCATATTTCTGGTAACAGCCAGACGAATATCCGTGTCCACATTAATTTTGCCAATGCCACAGGGAATGGCAGCTTTCAGTTCTTCAATGGAAATACCATGTGCATTCTGAATATTTCCGCCCAGTGCATTGATTTCCTCTACAATATATCCGGGTACTGTAGAGGAACCGTGAGATACCAGAACTCCAAAGAGATTTTCATGCATCATGCACTCTTTAATTGCAATAGCAATTTCTTTTCTCAGCTTTACACCTTTTCCTTTGGAAGCCCCATGCATAGTTCCATAAGAAATGGCCAGGGCATCACAGCCTGTTTTCCGAAAGAATTCCACTGCCTTTAAAGGATTGGTATAAGTAGAGGTGGCGGAAAATACATGGTCTTCCACGCCGGCCAGTACACCTAATTCTCCTTCTACAGATACGCCCCTTTCATGGGCATATTTTACCACTTCTCTGGTCAGTTCCACATTTTCCTCAAAAGGAAGGGAAGAACCGTCAATCATAACCGACGTATATCCACCTTCAATGGCTGCCACACAGGAATCAAAATTTTTGCCGTGGTCCAGGTGCAGAACAACCGGTATAGGTGAATTTTCTGCGTATTTTTTTACTGCTGCCGCAATATTTTTTGCGCCTACTTTTTTATCTTCCAGGGTAGCATTCTGAAAATCTGTGCGTCCTCCCATAAATCCGTTGGCCAAATCCGCCCCCTGCAGAATTGCTGCGGAACGGAACATTTCGTGTACTTCAATGGCTGCTTTTGCCTGTGCCACTGCATTTACATTAAAAGCCCCCTGGGCAAAATGATATTTGTCAACGGTTTCCAACAATGGTCTCAATGGTATTAATGGCATGATGATTCCTCCTGTTTTTCAATTTTCATTCCTTTTACAAAAGTTTCCAGAATATTGTAATTTTCATCTAAAATGAGTATATCTGCGTCTTTTCCCACTTCCAGACTGCCAATATGCTCCTCTGCGTGTATCAGTCTGGCCGGATTCATGGTAAGCAGCGGCAGAACGTCTTCCATAGACTCTCCCGTAAATTCGATCAGCCGCTTCAGAGCTGTTCCCGTAGTCAGCGTACTGCCGGCCCGGACACCGTTTGGCAGTTTGGCATCTCCGTCTTCCACAATCACATCATTGACTCCCAGCTTGTACGCTCCGTCCGGAAGTCCTGCGGCCATAATAGAATCAGTCACAGCTACCACTCTGTCATGGCCTTTTGCCTTTAAAATCATACGGACACTGCCCGGGTGCAGATGTCTTCCGTCACAGATAGTTTCACAGTATACATCGTCCGCTTCCAGCACAGCCCCCATAATTGCAGGGAAATGCTGATGAAACAGCTTCATGGCATTGCAGGTGTGGGTACAGGCTTCGGCTCCGTTTTCAATACATTTTCTTGACGTCTCATAATCCGCTCCGGAATGACCGATGGCAACGGTTATGCCCAGCTTTCTGATTTCAGGAATGGATTCCGGAATTCCCTCTACCTCCGGCGATACTGTAATATACCGAATGTTCCCCCGGGCTTTTTCCTGATATTCCCGTAAAAGCTCTATATCCGCCCCCCGAAGCAGGGATTCAGGCATGGCCCCTTTAAATTCCACGGATAAAAAAGGTCCTTCCAGATGAATTCCCAGCAAATCTGCACAGTTTTCGTGGTCTTCTTTATGCTTCAGCACTTCTGCAATGACCTTTTCCGTTTGTTCTTTGGTATCGGTCAAAATCGAACAAAGCCAGGTTGTAGTTCCCTGCTGTGCAAAAAAATAACCGATTTTCTGAAATTTTTCTTTGGAAGCTGCATTGACGTCAAAGCCGCAGCCGCCGTGGGTGTGAATATCGATAAAGCCGGGAACTACCGCATTGCCTTTGACATCATGGATGATTCCATCTGTAATTTTCTCAGACGGGCTGCAGATTCTGGTAATCCTCCCATCTTCCATACAGAGATTTTTTCTTTCCAGGCGGCGTTTTTCATATCGGTATACATATCCGCCGGTAATCCAGGTTTTCATCTCTATCCCTCCAGTGCAGCTACAAACTCTGTAATCTTCAGATTAATGTCCGGATGTCCGGTAAGAAGGGATACCGGGAAATCAGAAGTTGCCTCTCCGTAAGCTGTACGGCGTACCACTGCTCTGTGCCAGTTTCTGAAGCATCCCAGTCTGATTTTTTTTGCATGGGCAATTTCCCAGATACCAATGGTCACACAGTAATGAGGCATATCTTCCAGTGCACCGTTAAAATCTCCAATGGCATTTGCAGTTCTGGTTTCCTTTGTAATCTCCAGCACTCTGGTCTTCTGCGCCAGAAATTCTTCCTTGCTCATAGAAGCGTCTGCTTCGTTGAACGCCACATGACCGTTGATACCGATACCGCCAAAACAAATATCCACACCGCCCAGCTTTTCAATCAATTCCGGTATGTATCCCAAATTTTCCGGATCCGGGAAAACCCTCTGTTCTTCCGGCATCAAAAGTTCTTTTTCGATTTTTCCATATACTTCACGGTTCATAAAGCCTCGAAAACTTAACGGATGGGTTTCCGGCACCCACTTTTTGTCGTCCTCCAGATATTCATCCATGTTGATGAACCATACATTTTTCAGGCTGATTTTTTCCGTATTTACCTTTTCCACAAAAAACGGATACTGTCCTACCGGGCCTACAGGGCAAATAAATACTGTTTTTTCCCCTTTTTCGTTGTGGGACTTGATTTCCTCTGCCATTTCCTCTGCCATAGAGCGAAACACCGCTTCATTGTTTTCCATAACCAGCACAGGAAGTTTCGGGTTATTGCTTAAAAGTTCTTCTCTGGTATAGCTGTAATATGCATGTCTCATATCAGTTCTTCCTTTCCATACGATTGGTCATTGTACTATAAATCTTATCTTTGTAGTTCCGATTATACGATAATCACCATACATTTTCAACAAACCTTTCCCAAAAGCCCCTTGTTTTTATATTCTATTTAAGCAAACGTTGTCTTATATTTTGTTGTCATAATCCGTCATTTCAGTTATAATATACTTATCTATTAACTCTTGTATTGTGAGGTTTGAATATGACTTTAAAAGAAATCGCCCAAAAAGCAAACGTATCCATATCCACGGTTTCCCGTGTCATTAATCAAAAAAACACAAAAGCAGCAAGCCCTGAAGTTCAGGAACGTATCTGGGAAATTGTGCGGGAGAGCGGCTATACGCCCAATACTTCTGCACGGGCGCTGAAAATGGGGACAAAAGCACCTGCTGCAATCACCTCTTTGCCGAAAACGATTTCCTGTATTTACGCAAGAGGAGAAACCGCAGTTTCCGACCTTTTTTTCTCGCATATTGCCAAGGCCATTGAGCAGGAAGCTTTTAAAAGCAACTTTTTCATCAAACATTCTTTCACTGCTCTTGATATTGCCAATGCGGAGGTTGCCGCCCGGGTAGCTAATTCTCCTGCCGACGGAGCCGTGATTCTGGGTCGTTATGACAAACAAATGCTGAAATTTTTCACAGAACATTATAAGCATATTGTATATGCAGGACTAAACCCCATGGGAAGCAAATACGACCAGGTGGTATGCGATGGAAGAGAGATTACCTACAGCGCCATTTCCTATCTCCATGAACTGGGGCATACTAAAATCGGCTATATCGGAGAGCAGAACAACGAAATCCGCTATACGGCTTTCAAGGAGGCTTTAAAATCCCTGAATCTGCCCTTTTTACAGAAAAATACAGCAAACGTAAAACTTTCCCACGAAGGCGGCTACCAGGGAGCTTATCATCTTATGGAAGCCAAATCCGACATAACGGCCATTTTCTGTGCCAATGACAATACTGCCATCGGGGCCATCAAAGCCATCCGGGAAAAAGGATACCGGATTCCGGAAGATATTTCTATCATTGGTGTGGATGACATCGAAACCGCCCAGTATCTCTCTCCCATGCTGACCACCGTACACATTCCCACAGAAGAAATGGGACAGCTGGCTGCCAAGATTCTCATTGACCGGATTAACGGCGGACACAGAATTCCTTTGAAAGTAATTCTGCCCTTCCACATTGCCAAACGGGACACCTGCGCAAAGCCTGCACGAAACGGGAAAACCTTTCTGCAAATGCCCCCAGGGTAAAAAAACAGCAGAAAGCTGCAATGGCGTTTTTCTCCTGCAGCTTTCTGCTGTTTTTTATTTTTTCACTCTCTCATATGTCCGGAATTCGTATTCAATATCAAAATACGTCTGTTCTTCGCTTCTCTCAGTCACTTTCCACTCTTTATCCTCATCCAGATTTGGGAAAAAGGTATCTGCTTCGTAGGCAAAATCAATTTTTGTCACATGAGCCTTGTGGCAGTAAGGCAGCATCTGTTTATAAATGCTGTCCCCGCCGATAACGTAAACGTCTTCCTTATATTTTTTCACTTCTTCCAGAGCTTCTTCCACGCTGTGCACTACAATGGCATCCTTTACCCGGTAATTCTTGTCCCTTGTAAGAACAATGTTCACCCGGTTCTTCAATGGAAGTCCTCCCGGAAAACTCTCCAATGTTTTTCTTCCCATAATCACCACATTTCCCGTGGTTGTGGTACGGAAAAATTTCATATCCGCCGGAATACTTACCAGCAGTTTATTCTCTTTTCCAATGCCCCAGTTGGCGTCTGCCGCTACAATCAGATTCATACTGTTCTCCTCTCTTACACTGCAATAGGTATATTTTTAATCTGTGGTCCTGCCTGATAATTTTCCACAATCAAATCTGCTGTGGTAAACGCATAAAAATCCTTGATTTCCGGATTCAAAGAAACCTTTGGCGCAGGATAGGTATCTCTGGAAATCAGTTCTTTCACAATGTCCACATGTCGGTCATAAATATGGGCGTCCGCAATCACATGTACCAGTTCTCCGGGAATCATATCGTTGACCTGAGCCACCATCATAAGAAGAATCGCATACTGGCACACATTCCAGTTATTTGCTGCCAGCACGTCCTGGGAACGCTGGTTTAACACGCCATTCAGCACCAGCTTCTCGCTGTTCTTTTCTTTGGTAACGTTGTACGTCATACTGTAACAGCAAGGGTCTAAGCCGCCGCTGTGCAGATATTCAAACTGATACAGATTCGTCATAATTCTTCTGCTGTAAGGATTCTCCTTCAGCTGCTTTAATACATAGTCCATCTGGTCAATTTTTTCGCCCTTATACAGAAATTTTCTGCCCACCACATCTCCGTAGCAGGTTCCGATAGAGCCGTTTTCATCCGCCCACGCATCCCAGATATGGGCGTTTAAATCATGAATATTGTTGGACTTTCTCTGATAAATCCAGAGAATTTCGTCCATACAGGTTTTTAATGCTGTTTTTCTTAAAGTCAGCGCCGGAAATTCCTTGCGCAGATCGTAACGATTTACCACTCCAAAACGCTTAATGGTATAAGCATAAGCGCCTGTATCCTCCCATTTGGGGCGCACCTTTTCTCCCTGTGTATCAGTTCCGTTTTCCAGGATGTCACGGCACATGGAAATAAACAAATTATCTGCTAAACTCATACTGGTTTCCTTTCTTCTGCTTTTCTCATGCTTTTTATTATACCCTATTCTCCTGTCTTTTGCTATACAAAAAACAAAAGCGTCTCCCGGCGGAAAGCTTCTGAACTTTACAAATCCTGCAAAAAATGATACGCTTTAACAATAAATTCTTCAACGTGTGTTTTACTTTTTACGATTCAGAAAGGAGCCCTTTACAGATGAAAAAACTGATTATTTATTTATTGAAACCATTTTCCTTCCTTCCGGCCATTGCCATGATGTATCTCATTTTCAGCTTTTCCAGCCAAACCGGCAAAGAGTCCGGAAATTTAAGCCATGAAATCAGTTATCAGATTGTATCCGCAGCAGACCGGATTCTGGATAAAAATCTGTCTGAAGAAAGCAAAAATACCTATGCCGACAAAATTGAACTGCCGGTACGAAAACTGGCTCACATGACAGAATACTGCATTCTGACCATATGTATATCTTTCCCTCTGTATGTATACGGAGTCCGGGGCTTCTGGCTCTTTCTTCTGGCCGGACTGCTGTCCGCAGGATTTGCCTGCACAGATGAATTCCACCAGTCCTTTGTTGCCGGACGGGGACCTTCCAAGCGAGACGTCCTTATCGACAGTACCGGGGCGCTGTTTGGTATTATTTTCGTCCAGATTTTCTGTCATAGCTTTACGCCTTCTAAAAGAAGGTAATAAAAAAGGAACTGTCCCGCCAACAGTTCCTTTTTTATTTTTTAAATTTCCAGGGACACATCTGCAAAATCCAGAAGTTCTCTCTCTCCCTGTCCATTGGTTACAAGAAGTCTTCCATCCTCCAGAATTTTTTCTGCCTTTACCACACGACACTCCTGATTTCCAAAGACTTTTATCTGTCTTCCCGGCACAATATTTCTCTGTCGATATTCTGGAGAAATGCCTGGCTTTTCTGCTTCTTTTAAAAGTTCATTGACAATACAGGCTGCCAGTCGGTTTCTGTCTGTCCGAACTCCTCTTTCCAGAATCGCTCCTGCCTTCCGGCGAATTTCTTCCGGGAATCCCTCCTTTGGTTCATAGAGATTCAGACCGATTCCCACTACGGCAAACTCTATCTCTCCTGTCTCAAAATCCGTGACAGCTTCTGTAAGAATTCCGCACACCTTTTTTTCCTGCAGATACAAATCATTGACCCACTTAATGCCCAGAGAAACCCCGCAGCACCCTTCCACCGCACGGCACACAGCCACCGCAGCTGCTGCCGTAATCTCCAGGCTCTGCCGCAGTGTCTTTTTCGGATAAAGCAGCACACTGAGATACAGCCCGCTGCTTTCAGGCGAATAGAACTTTCGTCCTTTTCTGCCTCTTCCTTCTGTCTGGCTGTTGGCTGCCACCAGAGACCCATGGGGCAGCTGTTTCTCCACCGCTAACTGTTTCATGACCCTGCTGGTAGAAGAAATTTTCTGAAAGACCTGCACCTCTGCCTCCTGGTGCTCCAGGAAACAACGGACAGCTTCTCTGGAAAGGATATCGTTTTCCTGCTTCAGCGCATATCCCCTGTTTGTTGCCGCCTGAATCTGATACCCCTCCTGACGGAGCGTTTTCACTGCTTTCCATACAGCGGCTCTGGACACCTGAAGCTGCCGCGCCAGTTCCTCTCCCGAAAGATAAGTTCCTTTTTGACTTTCCAACAACTCCAGAAGCTTTGATTTCGTAGACATTTGCCTTCCCTTACTTTCTTTTACCGCTCTTCACGGAAATAATTCACACCGCAGGATTTCGGCTGCGCATTCTCCTTAGAGAAGCGAATGGAGGTCACAACCAGCACCACAATCGTCATGAGGAACGGAATCATGTCAAAAATAGAGCTTGGAATCACCTGAGGTACATAGTATTTCAGAACGCTGAAACCGCCAAATACCAAGGCTGCCAAAATAGCTCTGTTGGGATTCCAGGTTGCAAAGATAACCAAAGCCACCGCAATCCATCCAAGTCCGTTTACGCAGCTTGTCACCCACACACCATTACAAATAATCATAGAACAGTAAGCACCACCGATACCGCACAAGCCGCCGCCCAGCATCAGATTCAGGTATTTCAGTTTCGTAACCGGAATTCCCGCTGCATCTGCTGCCGCCGGATTCTCGCCTACCGCCCGGACATTCAGACCTGCTTTCGTTCTATGGAGATAAATGGCGCACAGAATAGCCGCAGCCACACCCAGGTACACAAAAATATTATAGTTAAAAAGCAGTTTTCCCAGTACCGGAATATCGGTCAGGAAAGGAATCTCCACCTTTCCCAGACTGTCCAGAATTCCTTCCGGCAGCTTTAAAGAGGTGCTTCCGCTCTTTTCCCTTACAAAATCACCTACAAAGTTACTAAAACCAATGCCGAAAATCGTAAGCGTCAGACCGGTCACATTCTGGTCTGCCATAAAGGTAACAGTCAGAACCGCATAGATAAGCGCACCCAGCATACCGGTCACAAAGGCTGCAATCAAGGCAAACACCAGATTGTCTGTCCAGTATCCCACCACAAATCCGCCTACGGCACCAATGGACATCATCCCTTCCACACCCAGGTTCAGATGTCCTGCTTTTTCATTGATAATTTCTCCCAGAATTCCGAACAGCAGAGGTGTTCCCGCAAGAACTGCTGCTACGAAAAAGTTTACAAAGAAATCCATTATGCATGTCCTCCTTTCCTGCGTGTCACAAATTTATACCGTACAAAGAATTCACAGCCCAGTACAAAGAACAGAATGATTCCCTGCAGCACATCTGCGGAATAAGCAGACAGGCCGTGAGCAGACTGCATAACGGTACTTCCCTTTTCCAGTACCGCAAAGAGGAAAGAAACCACCAGAATTCCTACTGGATTTAACTGTGCCAGCCATGCCACAATGATAGCCGTAAAACCTACGCCTCCGGCTACAGATGTGGTCAGTGTCAGGTCAGAACCGCTGGCCTGTACCATACCGGCAATCCCGCAGATTCCTCCGGAAAATGCCATGGTACGGAGCACAATCTTTTTATAATTCATTCCCGCATAGTTGGCTGTCGCCCGGCTTTCCCCTACGACACCGATTTCATATCCCTGCTTTGTAAATTTCAGATAAATAAAAACAATAACCACCAGAACAAGACCAATCAGCCAGCCTGCATGTACGCCGAAAATTTTATCCAGCTGCGCATTTTCTCCAAATCTGGCAATTTTCGGAAATCCGGAAGAATTTGGGTCTTTCCACGGGCCGTCACGCAAAAAAGAAATCAGATACAAAGCCACATAGTTCAGCATCAGTGTAAACAGTGTTTCATTGGTATCAAATTTCGCCTTGAAAAGTGCCGGAATCAGCCCCCACAAAGCGCCGCCCAGCATACCGGCCAGAAACATGCAAATCATCAGCAGCCAGTGCGGAAAATCCCAGCAAAACAGAGCAAAATAGGTGGCAAAAATAGCCCCCATAATAATCTGTCCTTCTGCACCGATATTCCAGAACCGCATCTTAAAGGCCAGCGTTACACCAAGAGCCGGAATCAGAAGAGGCACCATCAGCTTAATAGTTGCCTGAAAGGCCATAGTACTTCTAAATGCACCGGATACAATGGTTCCGTATACAGAAAATGGATTATATCCGATAAAGAGTATGAACAATCCCCCTGCCACAATGGCAAGAAGAACAGAGAGCAGACGCAGACGGATAATCTGGCCATGGGGTCTCTCACTTCTCTTCTCAATACGAATCAGGGGTTCTTTTCTGCTGTTTTCCATTATGCTTCTTCCCTCCTCTTACCTGCCATCATCAGTCCCAAATCTTCTTTGGTGGTTGTCTTGGCATCTACAATTCCCGTAGCTTCCCCGTGGCACATAACCATGATTCTGTCAGAAATCTGCAGAAGCACGTCCAAATCCTCTCCGATAAACAGCACGGCAACGCCCTTTTTCTTCTGCTCGTTAAGCAGGTCATAAATCGTGTAAGAAGAGTTGATATCCAGTCCCCGGACAGGATAAGCTGTCACCAGAACAGACGGATTTGACTCAATTTCCCGCCCCAGAAGCACCTTCTGGACATTTCCTCCTGACATCAGCCGCACTGGAGTATCCACACCGGGTGTTACCACTTCCAGCTTCTTCACCAGTTCCTCAGCCATCTTTCTGGCTGGTTTTCTGTCTATAAAAATCCCTTTATTTTTGTCGTAGGTTTTCAGAAGAATATTATCTACCATACCCATGGACGCCACAAGTCCCATACCCAGACGATCCTCCGGCACAAATCCCAGACTGATTCCCAGATTGGCAATCTCTCTTGGACTTTTTCCCACAATATTCTCTTTATTGTGCAGAATTGCTCCCTTATCTACCGGAATCAACCCTGCAATACTTTCACATAGTTCCTTCTGTCCGCTGCCGGCCACACCAGCCACACCCAGAATTTCACCGGCCTTGATTTCCAGACTCAAATCCTTTACAGCCATAGTTCCGTCTGCAGATTTCACAGAAAGATCTACGATTTTCAGTCTGGTAAACACATTTTCACATTTCGGGCGCTGGATTTCCAGTGTCACAGGGCGTCCCACCATCAGCTCTGTCAGCTGTTTTTCATTGGTCTCGCAGGTATTTACTGTATCAATACTCTGACCCTTCCTGAGAATAGTTACCCGGTCACTAATTTCCATAACCTCGTTCAGCTTGTGGGTAATAATGATAATAGCGCTTCCCTGTTCCCGCATCTTCCGCAGAATGGCAAACAGCTTTTTCGTCTCCTGGGGAGTCAGCACGGCAGTAGGTTCGTCCAGAATCAGAATATCTGCATTACGGTACAATACTTTCAGAATCTCTACGGTCTGCTTTTCACTGACAGACATATTGTAAATCTTTTTCTCCGGTTCTACTTCCAGTCCGTATTTTTCTGTCAGTTTTAAAAGACGTTCTTTTAATTCTTTTGGCTTTACTCGTTTCCCTTCCATTCCCATAGCCACATTATCCATGGCTGAAAATACATCTACCAGCTTAAAATGCTGATGAATCATACCGATTCCCAGTTTTCCTGCATCCATGGGAGAGTTGATGGTTACCTCTTTCCCATTTACTTTAATAACGCCTTCGTCAGGGTGATAAATTCCCGAAATCATATTCATAAGCGTTGTCTTACCGGATCCGTTTTCACCTAAAAGCGCCAAAATTTCTCCTCTGCGTACTTCCAGATTAATATGGTCATTGGCGACAACACTTCCGAAGGTTTTGGTAATTCCCTGAAGCTCAATGGCATTCTCTTTCTTTTCCAAAGCCAACTCGTGTCACCTCTCATTTCTTTTGTTGAATTCTCACATCGCATACTGATTCATTGTATCAGAGAAAGAAGTAGTGCACAAGGGCTTTTCTGCTTTTTCACAGAGCAAAAAGAAGGTGCTTCAACTTTCGTCTCAGCACCTTCTTCTATCATTTTTATTTTACTACAATATTCTTGTAATACCAGTTGATACCGCCTGTAATAGTCGCATCATCTAAAGTTTTTCCTTCTTCTCCTACGGTTTTACCGTCATTCGTTTCCAGAACACCGTCAAATACGTTAAAGCCGTCTTCTACAATTTTCTTTCTGGCTTCCTCTACTTTTTCCTGGGTGCCAGGTGCAACGATATCTTCATTTAACGGAGTGATGTCTACCAGACCGTCATCCATGCCGCCAAAGTAGTTTTCAGATGTCCAGGTTCCGTCAATAACTTTTTGTACAGCCTGTGTATAGTACACTCCCCAGTTCCAGACAACGGAAGTCAGAGTTGCTTTCGGCGCATCATTCATCATATCAGAGTTATATCCAACGCCCCATACGCCTGCAGATTCTGCCTCAGTCTGTGGATTTGGAGTATCGCAGTGCTGTCCGATAACGTCACAGCCCTCTGCAATCAGAGCTTTTGCCGCATTGGTTTCTTCTGTTGGAGAAAGCCAGCTGTTTGTTACTTTTACATAAACCTGTGCATCCGGATTTACTTCTGCAACACCAATAGCAAACGCATCTGCACCTCCGGTTACTTCTGAGTTTTCAGAACCCATAGCTGCTACATAACCGATTTTGTTTGTTTCTGTTTTCATACCTGCTACAATACCGGATAAATATCTGGCCTGATAAATTCTTCCGAAATAGTTATTGAAGTTTGTGTCGTTTGATTTATAGCCTGTACCATGTGAGAAAATAACATCCGGATATTCTTCTGCCAGAGCTTCGCAGGTATCCATGTAGTTAAAGCTGGTTGCAAAGATAATCTGGCATCCTTCTTCGATACACTCTCTCATAGCCTGTTCAGTCATAGTCGGGTCTGCATCAGGAATGTTGTTTTTTCTGATAATCTGGCTGTCTTCCAGCCCCAGTTCCTTCTGCATCTCTACGATTCCCTGGTCATGAGCGTAGCTGTATCCGGAGCCGTCTGCAGGATCGCCAATGTGAATAACGCCTACTTTTAAATCTTCCTTTGCTACCGGTGCAAAGTTGCTTTTTCCATCTTCTTTGTCCTCTCCTGCATCCGCACTTTCTTCTGTCTGTGCGCTGTCTGTCTTGGAAGCATTTTGGTCTTCCACCCCCTGCTGCTGTCCGCAGCCTGCCATTAATGTTCCAACCATGGCAAGAGAAAGTAACACACCTAAGATTTTCTTCTTCATGATTTTCCTCCTAAAGTTTTAATGTTATCATAGACCATTTTACAAAAACTATCCATGAAACTACATGATAGCACCATATAATTTATTTTTCAACCGCATTTTTCGGTTTTCTATGGGTTCAGAGTTTCATATACCATTTGAGAAAGTTCATGCATGTCGCTGTAAACGCCTTCCTCACTGTCAAATTCCCGGGTCATAATACACAGGATAAAATCTGTTTCTTCTCCGTATACAATCGCCACATCATGCTGTACATCCGAGGTTTCTCCCGTTTTATTGGCTACCTTCGTTCCCTTTGGCAGTCCTCCCGGTATTTTTACCGTATTTTCCTGTTTCAAAAGCAAATGCAGCATACTTGCGGATTTTTCCTGACTTATGCAGCTTCCCTTATAAATCTGTTCCAGCAGCTTTCCGCAGTCCTTTACCGTTGTAACGTTATCGCCTCCATTGTCCGAATCAAAGCTGGAATAAGCAGGATGAAGCGTTGTATGTACCTCTGTATCCTCAAAACCGTTTTCTTCAAGATATGCATTGATTTTACTGCAGGCTTCTGTAAAATCCCGATCCGCCGACTGTAGTTTCACCAGTTCATTGTATGCTTCATTATCTGACACTGTAATCATTTCTTCTAACAGTCTTCCCACCTCTTCTACCGCTGCCTCTTCACTGTCCGCATACGCTTTCTCATGCTCCAGTATTTCTCCCATATTTTCATAAGACGCCGCCATTGCAAAGAGCTTTATCAGACTTGCCGGATACATGGGAGTATTATTCACGACGATTTCGTTGTCATAATTCATTTCCTGAATATAAACGCTCCACTCGCCGGAAAAATCACTCAACAGGTTTTCCACATCTTCCTTTAGGTTTTCCATAACCTGCACCTGCTCTTCTTCCGCTTCCTGATGCGCATCCTTACGTTCTTGTTTTCTTTCTTCCTCTGCCTTTTCTTTGGCAGCCTGTTCCTCTTTCTTCTGCTGGATTTCTTTCTGCTCTGCTTTTTCCGCCCTTATCACACAGGCACTGTAAATGCCAACGCCTACCCCTGCCAGGGCAATTACTGTCAAAGCTATTCTCTTTTTCAGTATCTGCCGTCTCAGCATTGCCTTTTTTCTACGGCGTCTTAACCGTTCCTGTTCTTCCGTCATCTTTCTGTGCTCCCTCTATTTTTCCAGATATTGCAAAATATTTCTAAAAACTTCTTCTTTCCCCTGTTCATTGAGAATCTCATGGCGCATGCCCGGATATCTTTTTCCCGTCACCTTCTGATACCCCACTGCTTTCAAAAACTGCAGTTCCTGCACAAATTTTCTGCCGTTTCCAATACAGGGGTCTTCCTCGCCTCCCAGAAACAATATGGGAAGCTTTTGGTTTCTGACATTCCATCCTTTTTTGCTATAGGCGCTTTTCATCAGATGAAACAGACTCTCAAATCCATCTGCGGTAAACACAAAGCCGCAAAGCGGAGATTGGTCATAGGCTTCTACCACTTTTTCATCTGAACATATCCATGCAGAAGGACTTCCTTCTTTCCTGAATCTGGACGCAAACGGTCCGAAGGCCAGCAGCTGAATTTCTTTGCTCCTGTAACTGCCGCCTCTTAGCTTTTTCTGGACTTTTGCCAGCCAAAGCCCTGCATCCACTGCCGGATTTTTGCTGGGAGGCCCTGTAAGAACCAGTTTATCCAGTTCTTCATCATACTGTTTCAGGTAATTCCTGGCCACTAATGTTCCCATACTGTGTCCCAGCATATAAAAGGGCAGACCTGCAAACCTATCTTTTGCCCACCTGGTAACCTGATGTAAATCTTCTATAATTCCTTTTTCTTTTGTATTATAAAAATATCCCAGGTCTTCTTTTTCCCTTACGCTGCCTCCATGCCCTCTGTGGTCGTGAATCACAGCCGCATATCCATGTCCTGCCAGAAATTTCATGAAAGGAAGATATCTTTCTTTATGTTCACTCATACCATGAGAAATCTGTACTACACCTCTTACCTTTTTCTCCGGCTCTGTCCAAAGCACAGACAGGGTAAGCCCATCCTGTTTGGAAATGAGTTCTGCTGTATTTTGTATCATCAAATCGCCTCCATTCCCTTAATTTTTCTCACGAACTCTTTCAAAACCTAAAAAGAACCGGCGCTTCCTATGCATACAACGTATGCCTCAAAAGCGCCAGCCCCTTCCGTGTCTTAATTAATCTTCTACGATCTCCAGAACATCTGCCGGACAGGCTTTTGCACAGATACCACATGCAATACACTTGCTGCTCACCGGTGATTCTTCTGCTTTTACCATAACGCCAAATGGACAGGCTTCTACACATTTGCCACATCCTGTACAGTTCTTCTTGTTGATCATGTATACGCCCTTGGCATTCTGTGTAATTGCGCCTTCCGGACAGGCTTTCGCACATTTGCCGCACTGTACACATACCATAGGCTTTGCATCGCCCTTTTTGTCAATAATCTGGATACAGGACTTGTCCGGGTCAAACTCCTTATAAAAACTCTGAGAACATGCTCTCACACACTCCAGACATGCCATACATTTTGCACCTTTTACAACTTTCAGTTTTTTCATGGTAAAATCCTCCGCTTTCGTGATAAAATTTGTATGCGCACAGCGCATTTCAGGTTGTTATCATCTGATAATTTTACCATTTTATCGGCGATTTCTCAAGAAGATTTTCCTATATCTTATAACTTCTCTCTACAGTTTTAAGAACTGTTCTACATTCACAATAAATACTGTGGCACCGCCCACGTCAATGGTAACCGGAGGTGCAGCATATCCCAGAACAGGTCCCTTGCTTCCGGCTGAATAAGACGGCGTAATCATGACTTCTTTTCTTCTGGAACACTCTTCCTTAATAATTTCCAGGACAGTATCCACTTTTTCATCTTCCGTACCAATCATCAGTGTGGCATTGCCTTTTCTCAGAAATCCACCGGTACTGGACAGCTTTGTTATGCTGATTTTCTCTTTATTCAACCGCTCTATCACAAATCCTTCGTCTTCTTTTCGTACAATGGCAAATATCATTTTCATAAGCCCATACCTCCTTCATCCTTTCGGATTCTGCCTGTTTGTGCACAGGTATTTTTCTATGAGGCTTATTATACCACATTTTACATCTTTAGGCAAAACAAAAAAGCCCCTGTATCCCAGGAACTTTTATACAAAAAAGCGCGAGACGGGACTCGAACCCGCGGCCTCGACCTTGGCAAGGTCGCGCTCCACCAACTGAGCCACTCGCGCATATTGTGTTTTGAGGTGTTATCTCAAGCACAAGACATAATATACTATAAAACTTTTTGTTTGTCAACTATAATTTTAAAATTTTTTTAACTCATTTTCTGAACCTTACAAAAACAAGAGCCAAACGGGATATTGCTTAACCGCAGCATCCCGCTTCAGGTACGCAAAATAGCGCTGAGCACATATTGATTGTTCGGAAAATTCTTATGAGTAATATCTTCCAGCCGAATCAGGTCCACATCCAACCACAATTCTTCTGCCACTACCATAAGATGCGAAAACATAATGCCAAAATTCATTTCTTCATATTTCCCCATGTGACTCACAGTATGCTTTTTGGCAAACACATGAATCCGGTTATCATACACAACAAAACGCCAGGGCTGGCTGTTCATGCTGGACGGAGCCAGGCGGGCTGCCTCTAAAAGCTGCTTCATCCACTGCCTCGGCACTTCTTTATAAACACATAACTCTTTTAAATCCATCCGCTTTGCGTCTACGGCTTTTCTTGTATAGCTTCCTTTGCTCTTCCCAAAAGCCATGGTAATCATGAATTTTAAGCTGCCTTTGTGCGGGTTTCCCATCTTCGGCTTTACACTGCCCAAAAAACAGGTTCCAAGCCCTTTGGTACATAAAAAGAGCGCAAGCTGTTCCATAATATAACCTGCATTCATCTGAGCCAAATCCTTTTCTTCTGAATAAAAAGAAATATAATAAGGTGCTTTCACGCCCAGAAAGTGAATCCTCTTATTTTGCCCCTTCGTATTGTCTATAATAGAAATATCTGTGCGGATACCGGGATTCAATCCTTCAATCTGCTCATAAAACTCCCTGAGTTCCTGCAGAATTTCGCTGTTCACAGGCTCCATTTCATAGCTGCGTACAGATTTTCTTAAAAAAATTGCTTCATATAAATTCATATTCTCACCCTCAGCTTATTTGTAACAATATTGTAACATATATAATTTGAATTGCAATGCTTATTTTCTAAAATTTCTATTGACATTTGCTCTTCTCGTATGTATTATTGTATTAAGCAATTAGTACAACAATACATTGGTTAGGAGGTGTATTCTTTATGTCATGGAACCTGAATTCTGAACGTCCCATCTATGCTCAGCTTATGGAACGCATAACCCTGGACATTATTTCCGGTATCTATCCCCCCGGCTCAAAGCTTCCTTCTGTAAGAGATCTGGCTCAGGATGCCGGCGTTAATCCAAATACCATGCAGAAGGCTCTGTCCGAGCTTGAACGAACCGGACTGCTTTTCAGTCAGAGAACCAGCGGACGTTTTGTCACGGAGGAATTAACTATGATAGAAAAAATCAAGACAGAACTGGCCTCTGAGCAGGTCAGAGAATTTCTGGAAAAAATGAGAAACATTGGTTTTGACAAAGAAACCACCCTGCAGCTGATTCAGCAGGCAGATGAAGAAGAAAAAGAAACAAAAAAGGAGGATTACACATGAAACCCATTTTGGAATGTCAAAATTTAACGAAGCGCTATGGCACAAAAACCGCTTTAGACAGCCTGAATCTTTCCCTGGAGCGCGGAAAAATCATTGGTCTTCTGGGTCCTAACGGCAGCGGCAAAACTACACTCATCAAACTGCTCAATGGACTTCTGACTCCCAGCGAAGGACGCATTTTTGTAGATGGACGAACTCCCGGAGTGGAAACCAAAAAGATCGTCTCTTACCTTCCCGAACGTACCTATCTGAATTCCTGGATGAAGGTCTGTGATATCATTGATTATTTTCGGGATTTTTATGAGGATTTTGATAAAAGCCGGGCCTATGATATGCTGCAGAAGCTGAATATCAATCCTTCCGACCAGCTTCGCTCCATGTCCAAGGGAACCAAAGAAAAGGTACAGCTGATTCTGGTTATGAGCCGCCGGGCCAGTCTTTACTGTCTGGACGAGCCCATTGCCGGTGTAGACCCTGCCACAAGAGATTACATTCTCTCTACCATTCTTAATAATTATGATGAAAATGCCACGATTCTCATTTCCACTCACTTGATTTCCGATGTAGAAAACATACTGGATGACGTGGTCTTTATCCAAAACGGACGAATCCGGCTTACAGACAGTGTGGAAAATATTCGCTTCCAACAGGGAAAATCCGTGGATACTTTATTCCGGGAGGTGTTCAAATGTTAAAAAAATTGTTTAAATATGACTGGAAATCCGTTTCCCTGCTTTTGTTTATTCTTCACGGGATACTTCTTTTCTATACATTAATCGGACGAATCGGTATTTCCATTGCCATGTCCCAAAGTGCCAGCCATGTTATAACCGAAGATTCTGCTCAGGTTTTTGGCATTGTAGGTATGCTTTACGTTCTTGGCTTTGTTCTGTTTATCTTTGCCATCATGATTGCTACCTTCGTGTATCTGGCTGCCCGTATGCAGAAGAGCCTGTTTTCAGATGAAGGATACCTGACACACACACTGCCCGTATCTCCGGGAAAACTGCTTTTTTCTAAAATCCTGGTTTTCTGTACCTGGTCCGTGCTGGATATTCTGTGCGTCACTCTTTCCATTCTGATACTGGTTACCTACAAAGATACCTTGTCCTGGATGGTGAATGACCTGAAATCTCTGCTGGATGTACTCAGCGGCTTTACCGGAATCGAAGAACAGACTTTGATGATTCTTACCATACTGGATGCTTTGGTTCAGTTTTTTGCCTATTACACCACTTTGCTGTTTTTTGCACTCTGCCTGGGCAGCCTGTTTAAAACGCACAAAGTTCTGGGAGCCATTGTTTCCTTCTTTGGTATTAATATTGGTCTCTCTGTCATCCGGACTCTGCTCTGTTTTCTGATTCCTGGACTGAATCCTTTCACTACCATGGTTTCTTCCGGAACAGACGGTTCTGTGATAACGCAAACCTCCCTTGGAGGCAATGAACTGGCTCTAATGGGATTTTCCCTTGCCTGGGATCTGGTATTTGCAGTTTTATTTTTCCTTGGCAGCCGATACATTCTTTCCAAAAAACTGAATCTGGAGTAAACATTCCTTATTTCCGGAATGCTGCAGACAAAAAACAGGCAGATGTGCGGGACTCTCCCGTTTCTGCCTGCTTTTTATAAATTTCTTTAACTTTCTATTTTCCCTCAGCCTTTGCTTCCTTTTCCACTTCCTGAATCTGCTTATCCACATCTTTTTTGAACTCCTGCCACTTATCCGGATGTTCCACATAATACTTGGGACAGTTTTTCCCGGTCACATCATAATGGCGAATCACATCTTCAGAAGTAAGGTTAAAGCGGTAGCAGAGCCATCCGGTAAGCCGTACCAGGGAAATGTAGGTGGCATCAGTAAAAGCGCCGGACTCATCTACATGACAGCATTCAATGGACAAGGTATCTTCATTTCTGGAATTGGAAGCATATGCAATCTCAGAGCTGGGGATACACTGCACAATTTCCCCCTCAATTCCCACCACAAAATGGCTGCTTGCCTTTGTCTCATGACTGTCTTTTAACCCCTGAAAGTAATCCCGGTTGTTTTTCGCCGTTGTCCCTGGATTTGCAGTGTAATGCACCACAATTCCTTTGACTTTTTCCAGAGGAGTTCCCGGTCTGGAATATTCATTGACGTCCAGCAAATCCACCTCAAAAGGCGGCGCTCCCACAAAAGATTCATTTCTTGCCTTTAAAAGCCTTCTCTCTTCTATTTTTTCTTTTATCTGACTGACCAATAAAAACAGCAGAAGAACGGTGCAAATAGCTGCAATAAACAGCAATATATGGCGGCGTCTTTCCCGCTTTCGTCTTTGACGGCGCAATGCTCTTCTGCTCTCAAAATCAGCCGGCTCTTCCTGTTTCTTTCTGCCAAACATTTTCTCTTTTGTCCTTTCTGTGTTCTGCTTTTCCGTTTTTCCTGCCTGTTGTTATAAATCCTATGATACGCAAATACAAATTTTATGTCAATAGAACACAGATATTTTGTTTATGCTGCCAAAAAATACCGCATGAACCTGCTTCCTGCTGCAAATTCATGCGGTATTTCTTATTCGTCTATACTATAGTTAGGAGCTTCTTTTGTAATATGGATATCATGAGGATGTGACTCTTTTAAGGAAGCTGCAGAAATCTTGACAAACTGTCCGCTTTCTTTCAGAGTTTCAATGTCCTTTGCACCGCAATATCCCATACCGGAACGAAGACCTCCGATAAGCTGGAATACCGTATCTTCCACATGGCCTTTGTATGCCACACGGCCTTCTACGCCTTCCGGCACCAGTTTCTTTGCGTCCTGCTGGAAGTAACGGTCTTTGCTTCCGTTTTCCATAGCGGAAATAGAACCCATGCCTCTGTAAACTTTGTATTTTCTTCCCTGATACAGTTCAAAATCTCCAGGGCTTTCATCACAGCCTGCAAAGATACTTCCCATCATACATACATTAGCGCCTGCTGCAATGGCTTTTGTCATATCTCCGGAATATTTGATTCCACCGTCTGCAATAATTGGAATTCCATATTCTTTTGCTACTGCGTAGCAGTCCATAACCGCGGTAATCTGCGGCACACCAATACCTGCAACTACACGGGTAGTACAGATAGAACCAGGACCGATTCCTACCTTAACAGCATCTACACCAGCCTCAATCAAGGCTTTTGTTGCTGCACCTGTAGCCACATTACCTGCGATTAACTGTAAATCCGGATATTTTTCTTTGATTTCGCGTACAGCCTTTAAAATATTTGCAGAATGTCCATGTGCAGAATCTACTACAATTACATCCACTCTGGCATTTACCAGCGCATCGACTCTGGCCATAACATTTGCAGTAATACCAACCGCAGCGCCGCACAGCAGTCTTCCCTGCTCATCTTTTGCGGAAAGCGGATATTTAATCTGTTTTTCAATGTCTTTAATAGTAATAAGTCCTTTTAAATTGAAGTTGTCGTCTACAATAGGAAGTTTTTCTTTTCTGGATTTTGCAAGGATTTTCTTGGCTTCTTCCAGGGTTACACCTTCTTTTGCAGTTACCAGATTTTCAGAAGTCATACATTCTTTGATTTTTCTGGAGAAATCTTCTTCAAACTTTAAATCACGGTTTGTAATAATACCAACCAGTTTTTTTCCTTCTGTAATAGGAACACCTGAAATGCGGAATTTTGCCATAAGGTCATTGGCGTCTGCCAGTGTATGTTCCGGTGATAAATAGAATGGGTCTGTGATAACACCGTTTTCAGAACGTTTTACCTTATCTACCTCTTCTGCCTGTTCCTCAATTGTCATATTTTTGTGGATAATACCAATACCGCCCTGTCTTGCCATGGCAATTGCCATCCGGTGTTCTGTAACAGTATCCATACCTGCACTCATCATCGGAATATTCAATTTTACTTTTTTTGTCAGCCATGTTGCCAATTCAACCTGATTCGGTATTACCTCTGAATATGCAGGAACTAACAGCACGTCGTCAAAAGTAATGCCTTCACCAATAATCTTACCCATTTCTGTTCTCCCTTCGTTTCATTTATAGTATAGTAATATAACAAATTACGACAAGCCTGTCAATCTAAAAAAACTTTGCGCGGACAGCTTTTCTGAATGTTTTCAAGAAGCTGGGCATCCGGCTCAAGCAGGACTTTATACAGTTCTTTTTCATCTGGAATAAACATTGCAAATACTTTGTGATTGGGATTTCCCGAAGAAAAATCCAGCACCTTTGCTCTGGTATTATGATTCTGGTATTCCAGTCTGTGGGAATTCACCGGTGCCATAATATCCATTTTGCCCAAATCAAAGCTTTGGGCACGTTTTCTTTTAGCCTTGGACATAATCTTATCAATATCCAATTCTCCATTTACAAATACATACTCATATTCCAAATCCAGCTTTGGAAGAATGAAGTATGCCGCGATTCCAAGCGCCAGTGTTAAAATCCATGCAATGGGAATAAGCAGCCCCGCTGCAGCCGTAATGGCAATGGCTGCAATCATCAGGATCTTAATGGCCTTGTCTTTTCCAGTCTGCTCTTTTTTAATAAGCAGCTCTGAATACAAGTCTGTCATCTCAAGTTCCTCCTATATTTCCTATGTATTCTGATAAGTAGTGTAGCACAAATAAACCGGGGTTGCAAGAAAGGAAAAGCCGGTGTTCCAACTTTTGAACACCGGCTTTTCCTTTTTTATTTACATCATTCCCATTCCTGGAGCGCCTGCCGGCATAGCCGGAGTTTCTTCCTTAATTGTGGAAACAACAGATTCTGTTGTCAGTAATGTACCTGCAACGCTTGTTGCGTTCTGCAGTGCACTTCTTGTAACTTTTGCAGGGTCCAAAATACCTTTTTTCACCATGTCTACATATTCTTCATGTAAAGCATCAAATCCTGTACCAACTTCGGATTCTCTGACTTTATTGATAATCACAGCGCCTTCCAGACCTGCATTTGCTGCAATGTGGAACAGCGGAGCTTCCAGAGCTTTCAGAACAACTTTAGCGCCTGTCTTTTCATCACCTTCCAGAGTATCTACAACTTTAGCCACTTCTTTGGAAGCATGGATATAAGCAGAACCGCCGCCTGCAATAATACCTTCTTCTACTGCTGCTCTTGTTGCGTTTAAAGCATCCTCCATACGAAGTTTTGCTTCTTTCATCTCTGTCTCTGTTGCAGCGCCTACGCGGATAACAGCAACACCGCCAGCCAGTTTTGCAAGTCTCTCCTGCAGTTTTTCTTTATCAAATTCAGATGTTGTCTCAGCAATCTGGTGTTTAATCTGAGCAACTCTTGCAGCGATTTCTTCTTTATCGCCAAGACCGTCTACGATAACCGTAGTGTCTTTCTGTACTTTCACAGATTTTGCACGGCCTAACTGTTCCATGGTTACGTCTTTTAATTCCAGTCCCAGTTCATCAGAAATCACAGTACCGTTTGTCAAAACTGCAATATCTTTGAGCATTTCTTTTCTTCTGTCCCCGTATCCCGGAGCTTTCACTGCACATACAGAGAAGGTTCCTCTTAATTTGTTTACGATTAAAGTAGTTAACGCTTCACCTTCAATGTCTTCTGCAATAATCAGAAGCTTTGCGCCAGTCTTTACAATCTGTTCCAGAACCGGAAGCAAATCCTGAATGTTTGAGATTTTCTTATCTGTAATCAAAATGTATGGATCATCCAAAACGGTTTCCATTTTGTCCATGTCTGTAGCCATGTATGCAGAAATATAACCGCGGTCAAACTGCATACCTTCTACTAAATCCAGTTCTGTTTTCATTGTTTTGGATTCTTCGATTGTGATAACACCGTCTTTGCTGACTTTTTCCATAGCTTCTGCTACCATTTCGCCAACTTCGTCATCACCTGCAGAAATGGCTGCAACTCTTGCAATCTGGTCTCTGCCTTCAATGTTAGAGCTCATATTCTGGATAGCTTCCACTGCTGCTTCTGTAGCTTTTTTCATACCTTTTCTCAAGATAATCGGGTTTGCGCCTGCAGCCAGGTTTTTCATTCCTTCGTGAACCATAGCCTGAGCCAGAACAGTAGCAGTTGTAGTACCGTCACCAGCTACATCATTGGTCTTTGCAGCAACTTCTTTGATAAGCTGTGCGCCCATGTTTTCAAAGCCGTCTTCCAGTTCGATTTCTTTTGCAATCGTAACACCGTCGTTTGTGATTAATGGTGCGCCGAAAGATTTATCCAGAACTACGTTTCTTCCTTTTGGTCCTAAAGTTACTCTTACAGTATCTGCTAATTTATTTACGCCAGCTTCCAGGGCTGCTCTTGCCTCTGCTCCATATTTAATTTCCTTTGCCATGATGACATTCCTCCTAAATTAATCTTTAAATTTACTGTTGTCTTTTCTTATCTGTTTGCAAAGTTTATTTTACTACAGCCAGAATATCGTTCTGCTTTACAATGATATATTCTTCTCCGTCCAGTTTTACCTCTGTTCCGGCATATTTGGAATAGATAACCTGGTCGCCTGCTGCAACTTCCATTTTCACTTCTTTTCCGTCTACAACTCCGCCAGGACCAACTGCAACAACTTCTGCCTGCTGTGGTTTTTCCTGAGCCTGACCCGGCAGTACAATACCTGATTTGGTTGTCTCTTCTGCAACTAACTGTTTTAATACAACTCTGTCTCCTAATGGTACTAACTTCATATCTATTTCCTCCTTAATCATTCCTGTCTTTTGTTATTAGCACTCATTTCTATCGAGTGCTAACCGATAGTCATATATTAGTTAATTTAAGACATTTTCGCAAGCGGATACATGAACCTATTTCTCCCACTTTACTCTTTATATCTCTTATTTTCATTTATTTTCTCACTATATTTCACTTTTTCTTTTTTGTGCAGATTTTATATTTAGTTTATAAACAAAAAGCTGCCGCCTAAAACAGCCTTCTGCAAATCCCACAGAATTTTTCTCGGCTCTTTTAAGCGTCAGCCCTGTTTACGGTTCTGTTACTGCTTTTTTTACCAGCTTCCGTTTCTTGATTTCTTCCAGTTCGTCGAAAATCACTTCATTTAATACCTTGATATAAGTCCCCTTCATACCGGAGGAACGTGATTCAATGACTCCGGCGCTTTCAAATTTCCGCAGTGCATTCACAATAACGGAACGGGTAATCCCCACTCTGTCTGCAATTTTGCTGGCTACCAGGATTCCCTCATCGCCATCCAGTTCGTCAAAAATATGAATAATCGCTTCCAGTTCTGAAAAAGACAAGGTATTAAAAGCTGATTTTACCACCTGAATTTTCCGGTTCTCCTCTGCATTTTCCTCATGCACAGAACGCATCATCTCCAGCCCCACAACCGTTGTTCCATATTCACTGACAATAATGTCTTCAATATCATATGGTTTCTGGCTGCGGTACATGAACAGTGTTCCCAGACGCTCTCCCGCAATATCAATGGGACTGATAATGGCCATATACTGTCCAATCTGCTGGCCTTCAAATCCCAGTGTCTGCAGATTTACATTTTCTTTTGTAGACAGCACTCCCAGCAGTCTTTCATTTAAAAGTTTATCAATATAGCCCCCTACCTCACTGTCTATCAATTCCGTAATACGCTCTATGCCGGGGCAGGTTCCCACACCCAGGACTTTTCCCTTCCTGCTCATGACCAGAATGTTGGAATCTAATGTCTCTACCATAACCTCACAGATATCATTGAAAAGTACCTTTGATGCGTGGTTGTTGTGAAGAAGTTTATTGATTTTTCTAGTCTTGTCTAATAATTGTACGCTCATGGCGAACCTCCTCTCCTTTTTACCTCATAGTGTCTGTTCCGGTGGCAAAATCATAAATTACCGTTACGAATCCTCTTCTTCTAACCATTTTAACATACAATATTCTTTAAAGCAATGTGTAGTTTTGCTATTTTCAGTCTTTTCTATAGTTTTTCTAATAATTCCTATTACTGAAACAATGAAGCTTAACCAATGGCAGAAAAACAGCCTGACGTGGATTCAGACGCCAGGCTGTCTCATTCTTTTTATTTATTTGGCGCTTCTGCGGTTTCTTTTGGTTTCATCATTACATAACCGCAGTGCTCGTCCGCACATACCAGTTTACTGCCTTTTTCCAGCATATAGCCTCCACAGGACGGACACTTCTCTTTTGACGGCTTCTGCCAGGACATGAACTCACATTCCGGATTGTTTTCACATCCGTAATACAGACGTCCTTTTTTGCTTCGCTTCACCACGACCTCTTTGCCGCAGAGCGGACAGGCTACCCCTATTTTCTCCAGATACGGTTTGGTATTCTTACAGTCCGGGAAACCGGGACATGCCAGGAATTTTCCATGGGGGCCGTATTTAATAACCATATTCCGTCCGCACTGTTCACAAACAACATCTGTAACCTCGTCCTCAATCTTCACCTGCTCCAGTTCTTTCTGCGCTGTCTTTACGGCTTCATCTAAGTCCGGATAGAAGTTTCGGATTACGGTTTTCCACTCTACCTTGCCTTCTCCCACACAGTCCAGAAGTTCCTCCATAGTGGCTGTAAAGTTTACGTCTACAATACTTGGGAAAGCCTCTTTCATAATCTTATTGACTACTTCTCCCAATTCTGTCATGTACAGATTCTTATTTTCCTTTGCTACATACCGTCTGGCTATGATAGTGGTAATGGTTGGCGCATAGGTACTCGGCCTTCCGATACCCAGTTCTTCCAGCGTTTTTACAAGGGCGGCCTCTGTGTAATGAGCCGGCGGCTGGGTAAAATGTTGCTGTTCCTTAAATCCCTTTAGACCGATTTTTGTATTTTCATCTATACTTTTCACTAACAGCTGGGTTTCTGCTTTGCCATCCTCGTCCTGGGTATAGACAGCCATAAAACCGTCAAATTTCAGCTTTGACGCAGCCACTGTAAAATAATATTCCCCTCCCTGGATTTTCACAGAAGTTGTCTCATAAGCAGCCTGTTGCATTCTGCTGGCTGCAAACCGTTTCCAGATAAGCTGATACAGTCTGTACTGGTCTCTGGACAGCGATTCTTTTACAGACAGCGGAAGTCTTCGGATATCTGTTGGACGAATGGCTTCATGAGCGTCCTGAATTTTCTTTTTGCTGTCATTTTTCTTTTCTGCAGTAGCCGCATAAGCTTCTCCGTACTCAGAGATAATGTACTCTCTTGCTGTTGCGTCTGCTTCCTCGGAAATACGGGTGGAATCTGTACGCAGGTAGGTGATAATACCAATGGTGCCGCTGCCCTTAATGTCCACGCCTTCGTATAGCTGCTGTGCCAGGCGCATGGTTTTCTGTGTGGAGAAGTTCAGAACCTTGGACGCCTCCTGCTGCAGGGTACTGGTGGTAAACGGAAGGGGAGCTTTTTTGCTTCTCTCGCCCTTTTTGACCTCTGCTACCTTGTAATCCACGCCATCCAGTTCTTTTAAAATCTTGTCCAGTTCTTCTCTGGAATGAATGCCCAGCTTCTTATTTTTGTTTCCATAGAATTTTGCAACGAGCGGCTTTTTCTCTCCATCCACAGAAAATTCTGCATCAAGAGACCAGTATTCTTCCGGAATGAAATTGTTGATTTCTTCTTCCCTGTCTCCGATAATCCGCAGCGCCACAGACTGTACGCGGCCTGCGCTGAGACCTCTCTTTACTTTTGCCCACAATACCGGACTGATTTCATATCCCACCATGCGGTCCAGGATACGTCTGGTCTGCTGAGCGTCTACCAAATCCATTTTAATGTCTCTGGCCTGTTTAATGGATGCTTTTACCGCTGTTTTGGTAATCTCATTAAAGGTAATTCTGCGCATTTTTTTCTCATCCAGCTTCAGTGCGTTGGACAAGTGCCAGGAAATTGCTTCTCCTTCCCGGTCGGGGTCCGTTGCCAGATAAACTTTATCCGCTTTTTTTGCCGCTTTTCTCAGCGCTGCCAGAATATCTCCTTTTCCCCGGATTGTAATGTATTTTGGTTCAAAGTCATGCTCTACGTCAATTCCAAGCTGGCTTTTCGGCAAATCCCGCACATGACCGTTCGATGCCATTACCTCATAATTAGAGCCCAGAAATTTTTTAATTGTCTTTACTTTTGCCGGTGATTCTACAATCACTAGATATTTCGCCATGTCATCCTCCTGCTCTGGCATAATAATTTTTTACCGGCTCCTCAATAAGCCCATCTAATTCCAATTTCAGTAAACTCTCTGTAATTTCACTTGTTTTCAGAGGAATTTCCTGAAAGATTTCTTCTATATTTTTAGGTTGTAAATCGAGACAACTATACACCATTTCTTCTCTGCTTGCAAGCCCAATCTTTTTTTTCTCCCTGAAATCCCCATTCTTCTCTCCCTGTTTCTGGCCATAAATCTGCAATTCACTTAAAACTGCTTCCACAGAATCCGCCACTCCGGCCCCGTCTGCCAGAAGCCGGTTGCAGCCCTCGCTGAGTGCATCCCCCACCCGGCCCGGCAGGGCAAAAACGGCTTTTCCCTGTTCCAGTCCGCAGTTCGCTGTAATCAGAGAACCGCTTTTCTTTCTGGCCTCCACCACCAGTATCAAATCCGCCAGAGCGCTGATTATCCTGTTTCTCCTTGGAAAATTTCCGGCATAGGGTGGTGTTCCTTGGGGAAACTCGGACAAAATGCCTCCGCCGCCACTCACTATCCGCTGATACAAGTCTTGATTCTGCCTGGGATAACAGATATCCACCCCACAGCCCAAAACGGCAAAGGTTGCGCCGCCTGCGTCCAAAGCGCCTCTGTGGGCACAGCCGTCAATCCCTCTGGCCAGGCCGCTGATTATCTGTACTCCGTATCCGGCCAGGGCTTTGGCAAACTCATAGGCCTGATAAGCCCCGTAGCGGCTGCAGGTTCTGGCTCCTACAATGGCCACACTTTTTTTCCCGACATCCGGCAACTGTCCTTTCACGTACAAAACGCCCGGCATCTTATCATAATCCCGGAGTTTTGCCGGAAATTCCTTTTCCAATGCAGTATAACAACAAATCTTTTCTTTTCGTTCCATATAAAAATCCCTTTCTCCTATTTCCGGTATTTGTCATCTAAGGTCCGGTAAAACACAGCCTCACTGATATGAGGCTCCCTGATAAGCTCCTCTTTGTCCAAATCCGCTATGGTTCTGGCTGTCTTTAAAATCTTATGATACCCTCTTACGCTTAAATTCATTTTTTCATAGGCTTTTTTCAGCAGCCTTTCTCCCTCCCTGTCCATCTGGCAGTACTTCTCAGTTTCCCTTCCGCCAAGAGAACCATTGAAACAGATTTTCTCCTCCCCGTAACGTGCTTTCTGAATCTCATGAACCCGCTGCACCTCTCTGCGGATTTCCAGCGAAGTTTTTCCTCTTTCTCTCCTCCAGAGCTGCTGGGAGGGAACGTCCTTTACCTCCGTACACAAATCAAACCTATCCAAAAGGGGGCTGCTGATTCGCCCCAGGTATCTGGCAACTTCTCCCTCCGTACAGGAACACCGGTTTCGGTCCGGGTAGTAACCACACGGGCAAGGGTTCATGGCAGCAACCAATAAAAAATGAGACGGAAATTCATACGTTCCATTCAAACGGGAAATACAAATTTTATGCGCTTCCAAAGGCTGTCGCAGAACCTCCAGAGCCATCCGGGAAAATTCCGGCAGTTCATCTAAAAAAAGGACGCCCTTATGTGCCAGAGTAATTTCTCCCGGCCGCGGAATTCTCCCTCCTCCTGCCAGCGCTGTGGGGGAAATGGTGTGATGCGGCGCGCGGAAAGGACGTTTTTTCAAAACAGGTTTTGTACTGGATAAAAGTCCGGCCGCACTGTATATTCCGGAAACTTCCATGCCTTCTTCCCTGGAAAGCCCCGGAAAAATTCCGGGAATCCGGCTGGCTATCATAGTTTTCCCTGCACCTCTGCTGCCTATCAGCAGCAGATTATGAAACCCGGCTGCCGCAATCACTGCCGCCCGCTTGGCTGCCTCCTGACCGAAAATATCAGAAAGATCCTCTTCCGGTTTTTCTTCCTGATACTCCCATTTCTTAGGCGGATTTTTCACAGCGCCCCAATCCGGGCGTCCGGCACACTCCAACAGTTCCCGGAGACTCCCTACTCCCAGAATGGGAATGTTGTCAAGAAACTCTGTCTCCTTTAAATTTTCCCGGGGAATAATGCAAAGACGGCACCCTGCCTTTGCTGCAGTATCCACAATGGGCAAAATCCCCTGTACCCCTTTTACCTCTCCATTCAGACTCAATTCCCCCACCATGCAGACGTCCCTTACCTGTTCCGCTTCCAGGCTGCCAAAAGCGCATAAAAGAGCCGCTGCAATGGGCAAATCAAATCCTGTCCCCTCCTTTCGGATATCCGCCGGAGACAGATTTACGGTAATCCGCCTGGCCGGAAAAGAAAACCCCGTATTTTTCAGTGCTGTCCTGACACGTTCCTGTGCCTCCTTCACCCTGGAAGACAAATACCCTACCATGGAAAACAGCGGCAGTCCATTGCTGACATCTGCTTCTACCTTCACTGGAATACAGGATACCCCTGAAATAACTGCTGAAATTATACTGCTGAACATAAGCAATACCTCCCAAACTGCAACGGCTGTCTGCAGACAGAAACACTTTGCACTATGAAACAATTCCCTATCTTCACAGCCGTTTCTTTTTTCTTTTTTATTTTTGGAAATTATCGGCGGAACCGCCTTGAAATTTAGATTTTGATGAAGTTCATTTTAACACATTTTCCGGTATTTTACAATGGAAAAGCACTAATTTCTTTCTCTTTACATAAACTATAATTAAATTCCTCTGAGGTATGCCTGTGTGAAAACTTTTCTAAAGCCCCTGACACCGGAAGAAGAACGCCATTATCTTCAGGAATACAAACAGGGCAGCCTGGAAGCCAAAAACATCCTAATTGAACGAAATCTGCGTCTGGTTGCGCATATTGTAAAGAAATATCAGGGAGCTTCAGAAGAACTGGACGACTTGATTTCTATCGGTACCATTGGTCTGATTAAAGCTGTCCAGACCTTTGACAGTGCCAAAGCAAGCAAACTTTCCACCTATGCAGCCAGATGTATTGACAACGAATTGTTAATGCTTCTGCGCTCCAGAAAAAAGTCTAACCGGGAAGTCTCCCTCTATGAACCCATTGGTACAGATAAAGAGGGCAATGAAATCAGTCTGTTAGACGTGATTGAAACGGAACCCGTAGATGTGGTAAAAAATTATGCGCTGAAACAGGACACCACCCTTCTCTATCGTCTGCTTCCTGAAATTCTAAGCCAGCGGGAGCAGGAAATTCTGAAACTGCGGTATGGTCTGTACGGGGAGAAAGAACTGACTCAGCGGGAAATAGCAAAGCGGCTGAATATCAGCCGCTCCTATGTGTCCCGTATTGAAAAAAACGCACTTCTGAAATTACGCAGTTTCTTCCCGTCTTCTTAAAATATCATAGACAGATACTTCAGCCTCTAAATCCACATACAAAACCTGCTGTGGATGAGGTGCACTTTCCATTGGCTGTCCGTCCTCGTCAAAAATTCCTTTGACAAGGGCTTTCACATTTCTTCCGTCAGGTTTCATCACTTCTATCGTTTCGCCCAGCAGGAACTTATTCCTCTGGGTGATACGGTAACGGCCGTCCTCTCTGCGCCCTTCAATATAACCAAGATACGTATAGCCTTTTTCGTACGTATTGTTGTCGTAAATCTGCGTGGTTTCATCTGGCTTTCCATAGAAAAATCCAGTGGTAAACTGCCGGTAAGTACAGCTTTTAATCTGTTCCTGATACCAGGGCATATGTTCCCGGTAAAGTGCCGGGTCTTTCAGATAATCATCAATGGCCTTTCTGTAGGTTCTGGCTACTGTTGCCACATAGAGGGCCGTTTTCATTCTTCCCTCGATTTTCAGGCTGTCAATCCCTGCTTCCAGCACATCATCCATATGCTCAATCATACACAAATCTTTGGAATTAAAAATATAGGTTCCCCGCTCATTTTCATAAACGGGCATATATTCTCCCGGCCGTGTCTCTTCTACAAGAGAGTACTTCCAACGGCAGGGATGTGTACAGGCTCCCCGGTTTGCGTCCCGTCCGGTAAAGAAATTGGAAAGCAGACATCTGCCGGAATAGGAAATGCACATAGCCCCGTGAATGAAGCTTTCGATTTCCATTTCTTCCGGTATGTGCGCGCGGATTTCCCGAATCTCCGCCAGAGACAGTTCTCTGGCAGTAACCACCCTAGTGGCTCCCAGATTCCACCAGAACTGATACGTTCCGTAGTTGGTATTATTGGCCTGGGTACTTACATGACGCTCAATTTCCGGGCAGACTTCTTTTGCAATCATAAACACTCCGGGGTCTGAAATAATCAAAGCATCCGGCCTGATTGTCTTTAACTCTTCAAAATATTCCCGCACACCCTTTAAATCATCGTTGTGAGCCAGAATATTGGCTGTTACATATACTTTTACTCCATGCTCATGAGCAAACGCAATTCCTTCTTTCATGTCCTCCATGGAAAAATTCTTTGCCTTTGCCCGCAGTCCGAAAGCTTCTCCGCCGATATATACCGCATCTGCGCCAAACATAACTGCAATTTTCAGCACTTCCAGGCTGCTGGCCGGAATTAATAATTCTGGTTTACGAACCATTTTATTCCTCCTGCTGTTTCTTAATGCTCAGAGTTACCCCATCTCCCAGGGGAAGAATCGATGTTTCCAGCAACTCATGATGTTTCAAAACATAGAGATATTCTCTCATTCTCTTGTAAATTGTCCGGTTGCGCCGCTCTACCGCAAAATGGGATTCTACAATATCTCCATCCTGCAGTACATTGTCGGAAAGAAGAATTCCTCCATCTTCTAACAGGCGCAGCACCTCCGGCAAAAAGTTGATATACTGTCCCTTGGCTGCATCCATAAAGATAAAATCAAAACTTCCGGTAAGCGTCTTCAAAATCTCCTGAGCATCCCCCTCAAGAAGTGTAATCTGTTCCTCCTTACCGGCTTTTCGGAAATTCTCTTTTGCAATGGGAATCCGCTTTTCATAATTCTCTATGGTGACAATTTCGCAGTCCGCCGGATTATATGTGCTCATAAGAAGGGTGGAAAACCCCACTGCGGTCCCCACCTCTAAAATACGTTTCGGTGCTTTTATCTGCAGAAGCACCTTCAAAAAACTCTGCATTTCTCTTCGGATAATGGGCACACGATTTTTCAGTGCCTCCTGTTCCAGATGATTTAAGAAAGGAGTATTCCCCTTATCCAGGGAATTCATGTAGGTAACCATTCTCTCATCTACAATCACTGCTCTGCTCCTCCCTCATCAGAGGCATTTTCCGATTCGCTTTCGATATCAGAGCTGCCTTCCTTCGCCGCCCCGCTTGCGTCTGTCTGGTCCGGCTGTCCCTCTGTGTTTTCTCTGGCCAGAATGGCCATCATCTCATCCGGGGTCATACTGGTGTTGAGGATATATGTGCCTGCCTGCAGCTTGCCCTTATAACTGGAAAGTTTTTCCTGTACCACAAAAATCTTTGCGTCTTTAATCAATCCCTTTTTTTTCAGGATTTTTCCAATCTGGTATACCGAATCATCTTTTTTCAGAACCACGGTAATATCCCGCCCGTTCTCTTTGGTTGCCACTGCTTCCTGATTAAAAATCTCGTATCCGAAATCATAAGCAGACTTGCCTATATAAATAACCGCAATAGCCACACACAGATAGACACCCAAACGGAAAAAACCGCCTGCTATAATGGATGATTTTTTCTGTTTTCTGATTTGTTTTCCCATACTGTTCTCCTTACTCTATGACAAATCAGGCACGTCCAGATGAATGCCCTGATGAATAGCGGTTCCGATATCCTGCAGCTGTCTGCACAAGGCCAGTTCTGCATCCAGAAAACGGTTTACTTCCGGTATCCCGGACAATGCATCCATTTTTTCGTCCAGGTCATCCATCTCCTCGTACAGCTTTGTTTCTTCGCTTGCATTCTGCACCCGGTAATTCAGGCGGCGAATTTCATCTACCTGCTCCTTTAATCCCGGAATCTTGAAAACCGCATCCAGTGCAGCACAATACTCCTTGTATGTGCTGCCATTTCGGATTGCGGAAACCAGCATTTCTGTACAGGTTTCAACAAAACTCATGTCTAAGCCTCCATGATGATTGGCAGAATCATCGGATTTCTCTTTGTGCGCTTCCACAAGAAATCTCCCAGAGAATCCTTAATAATGTTCTTGATTTTTCCCCAATCTGTAATGTGTTTATCCAGGCAGATGTCAATGGCATCCTCCACTACAATCCTTGCCTCATCCATTAAGTCTTCCGACTCTCTTACATAGACGAAGCCTCTGGAAACAATATCCGGTCCTGCCAGCAGTCTGCTGCTGTGTTTTTCCAGTGTCAGTACCACAATCATAATGCCGTCTTCTGCCAGGTGCTGGCGGTCTCTTAAAACGATATTTCCCACATCGCCTACACCCAGTCCGTCTACTAAAATAGCGCCTGTGCGAACCTTTTCTTTCACCTTTGCCGGTTCTTCTTCATTGAGTTCCAGCACATCCCCGGAAGAAAGAATAAAAATATTTTCTTTCGGAATACCCAGGTCTCTGGCAAGCCCGGCCTGCGCCTTCAAATGGCGGTATTCACCATGAACCGGTATGGAATATTTGGGTTTCACCAGGGAATAAATCAGTTTGATTTCTTCCTGGCATGCATGTCCGGATACATGGGCATCCTGGAAAATCACGTCTGCACCTTTGCGGCTTAACTCGTTAATCACCTTTGACACAGCCTTCTCATTTCCCGGAATGGGATTAGAGCTGAAAATAATGGTGTCGTTGGGCTTAATGGTTACTTTTTTATGAATGTTTGCCGCCATACGGGACAGGGCTGCCATGGATTCCCCCTGACTTCCTGTGGTAATCAGCACCACCTTGTCGTCCGGATAATTTTTAATCTGGTCAATGTCCACCAGCGTCTTATCCGGTATCTGCAGATAGCCCAGTTCTGCTGCTGTACCGATGACATTTACCATGCTTCGGCCTTCCACAGCCACCTTTCTGCCGTATTTATAGGCAGAATTGATAATCTGCTGTACTCTGTCCACATTAGAAGCAAACGTCGCAATGATAATACGGGTATTTCTATGTTCTGCAAAAATATTGTCGAAGGTCTTTCCCACGGTTCTTTCCGACATGGTAAAGCCTTTTCTCTCTGCATTGGTACTGTCACACATCAGCGCCAGCACACCTTTTTTCCCTATCTCTGCAAAACGCTGTAAATCAATGGCATCACCAAACACAGGTGTATAGTCCACTTTAAAGTCTCCTGTGTGAATCACGATTCCCGCCGGTGAGTAAATAGCCAGGGCTGACGCGTCCTGAATACTGTGGTTGGTCTTTATAAATTCAATACGGAAGCAGCCCAGGTTAATAGACTGTCCGTGTTTAATTACTTTTCTCTTTGTGCTTCTTAAAAGATTGTGTTCTTTTAATTTATTGTCAATCAGTCCTATGGTGAGTTTAGTCGCATAAATCGGTACATTTACTTCCCTCAGCACATATGGCAGAGCCCCGATATGATCCTCGTGTCCATGGGTAATGACAAAACCTTTGACTTTGTCAATATTGTCCTTTAAATAAGTTACATCCGGGATTACCAAATCAATCCCCAGCATATCGTCCTCCGGGAAAGAAAGACCGCAATCCACTACGACAATACTGTCTTCGTATTCAAAGGCTGTGATGTTCATTCCAATCTGTTCCAGTCCGCCCAATGGAATGATTCTCAATTTTCCGTTATTATTTTTTTTCAATGTTATTCCTCCAATTATTGTCCGTTCCTATTCAAAATCAATGTCATCTAACATAGCAGCAAAGACCTTATAAACTGCTTCATATTCCGTATCGTCTTCTACGAATACATAGCAGCCTTCTTCGTCGCCATCCTCAGAAATGTCTTTTAAAATGTACGCCGCACTTCCGTTTTCTTCGTCGTTTTCTTCAGGGTCAATAACCAGCAGGTAATTCACGCCCCCTACTCTTGTCTGCTCCAGAATCCCAAATTCCAGTTCTGTTCCATCTTCTCCGTCAAAAATTACTGTTTCCATTTTTTTCGTCCTTTCTCTTTTTATTTTTTAGGCATACACAGAACCCGGAAACACGTTCGTTTCTGCCCGAACCTGCCGCTTATGGTTCAGGCTTGCAATCAAACGGTATCCGGGTTTGCTTTTGCATCTAAATAGCCCTGCAGAATAAATACAGCCGCTATCATATCTACATATTTACCTCTGTTTTCTCTTCGCACACCGGTTTCCATCAGCGTACGGTTGGCTTCCACTGTCGTAAGCCTTTCATCCCACATAACAACGGGCAGTCCCAATCTTCGTTCCAACGTTTCTTTTAGCTGCAGTGATTTTTCCGCCCGTTCTCCGATAGTATTGTTCATATTCTTTGGAAATCCCAGAACAATTTCTTCCACTTCGTATTCTTTCACCAGTTCTTCCACTCTGCGCAGAGATTTCCGCAGCTTGTTTTCCTCTTCTCTTCTGATGATTTCCACGCCCTGGGCTGTCAGTCCCAAGGGGTCACTGACTGCCACCCCTATGGTCTTTGAGCCATAATCCAGTCCCATAATCCTCATAGCTTAACCGCGCTTCCAGGATTCGTTTTTAATGTATTCCTTCAGAAGTTCTTCTACCAGCTCGTCCCGTTCTACTTTCATAATTGTACTTCTGGCACCCTTGTAGCTGGTAATGTAAGTCGGGTCTCCTGACATGATATAGCCCACAATCTGGTTCACCGGATTGTATCCCTTTTCCGCCATCGCATTGTAAACCAAATCCAGGACTTCCTTCACGCGCACTTCCGGAGCTGTTTTTACATTAAAATATTGTGTATTTTCTAAATTTGCCATACGATTCACGCCCTTATCTCTCATTCTACTACTGCAACTATGATACTATTTTAATATATCTTGTTTGGAAATTCAACTATTATATTGTGCAAATAAAAATCCCATCTTCGACAGAATCCACAACTTTCCCCGTACGAATACAGTTTTCCAGGTTTTTTTCTGTCTTTACAGCAGCTCTCAGATATTCTTTTGTATGCCCTGTCCAGTAAGTTTCTCCCTTGATTTCCACGGTTTCTTCAAAGAGAATTTCCACTTCCCGTCCCACAAAATGACTCATATATTTTTCCATATGTTCTTTTCCAAGCTGAATCAGCACATGGCTTCTCTCTGTCTTTACCTGCTCCAGCACCTGGTTTTCCATACCGTCTGCCCGTGTCCCCTGTCTCCTGGAATATTTAAAAATATGGGTTTCATAAAAGTCCGCCTGCTCAATCATAGCTTTGGATTCAGCAAATTCCTCTTCTGTCTCTCCCGGAAATCCTACAATGACATCCGTAGTCAGCGCAGGATTTTCAAAATGCTTCCGCAGGATTTCGCAGCCCTTTAAATATTCCTCTGCTGTGTAACGACGGTTCATGCGTTTCAAGGTCTCATTGCAGCCGCTTTGTAGAGACAGATGAAAATGAGGGCAAATTTTAGGCATACTGCCCAGTGCTGCTGCAAATTCTTCGGTTACAATTCTGGGTTCTAAGGAACCCAGACGGATTCTTTTCACTCCCGGCACTGCATGTACGTCCTGAATCAGAGACAGCAGCGTTTCCCCACAGTCCACGCCGTAAGAACTCAGATGAATACCGGTCAGTACAAACTCCTGATAGCCGTTTTTTGTCAGACGTTCCACCTCTGTCAGTACGTCTTCCTTTTTCCGGCTGCGTACCCTTCCTCTCACATAAGGAATGATACAGTAACTGCAGAACTGGTTGCAGCCGTCCTGCACTTTCAGATATGCTCTGGTGTGCTCTCCTGCTCTGGACAACTGCAAGTCCTCATACTCTACAGGAGTCTCCAGATTCACCACTTCCCGTTCCTGTCCCTGGTTCTTTTTATAATTTTCCAGTATAAAGAGCAAATCCTGCTTCCGGTTATTTCCCAGCACAATGTCAATGGCATCATCGATTTTATCCATATCTTTCTGTGCCTGCACATAACACCCCGCCGCAATGACAATGGCATCGGGATTCATCTTTCTGGCTTTGTGCAGCATCTGTCTTGACTTTCTGTCAGCAATATTGGTAACCGTACAGGTATTGATAATATAAACGTCTGCTCCCGGCTCAAAGGGAACAATTTCATATCCTGCTGTTTCCAGCATCTGCTGCATAGCCTCCAGTTCATAAGCGTTGACCTTGCAGCCCAGATTATGCAATGCGACTCTTTTTTTCATAATTCCACCTTTCCTGTTTTTTAGACCTAGCGTTTTGACGAATTGTTTTCATTTTCTTTGTATTTTATTTCTCCCTTTTTTATATTGACTTTTCCTGCCAATAACGGTAACATTATCCTTGTAAAATGCAATTAAAAAATCTGATGTAAGGGAGGATTTTATTCCAATGAAAACAGTTAAAATTTCACTCAATTCCATTGACAAGGTTAAATCCTTTGTAAATGAAATCACAAAATTTGATTATGATTTTGATTTAGTATCCGGCAGATATGTCATCGACGCTAAATCCATCATGGGTATTTTTTCTTTAGATTTATCTAAGGCTATCGATTTAAACATTCATGCAACAGACGCTGCTTTAGATGAAATCCTGGAAGTATTAAAACCATACTTAATCTAATTTAAGTGCGTATTCATATTTTTTAAAAGACTGCTGCTTTTGCAGCAGTCTTTTTTCTTATTCGCAGATAATGGTTTCTGCAGTTTCCACAGCCTCTTTCATCATCTCGTCGATTTTTTCCTGTAACTTTTCTTCAGAACGTTTAATTACCTGAAGATTCGGCTTTGTCACCGGATGTTTCGCCACAAAGATGGTACAGCAGTCTTCGTAAGGCAAAATAGAAGTCTCATAAGTATTGATTTTCAGCGCTACGTCTACGATTTCCTGCTTGTCAAATCCGATAACCGGACGGAATACCGGCATGGTACACACTTCATTTGTTGCTGCCAGGCTGTGAATCGTCTGACTGGCCACCTGCCCAATACTTTCCCCTGTAATCAGCCCCAGACAACCGTCTTTCTTTGCAAACTCTTCGGCAATTTTCATCATGTAGCGGCGCATGATAATGGTCAGTTCCTCATGAGGACATTTATCGTAAATATACAGCTGTATGTCTGTAAAATTCACCACATGCAGGCGGATAGGACCGCTGTATCTGGCTACCAGTTTTGCTAAATCCACAACTTTCTGTTTGGCCCTCTCACTGGTGTACGGCGGCGCATGGAAGTATACCGCGTCGATTTTCACACCTCTTTTAGCAATCATATAGCCTGCCACAGGACTGTCAATACCGCCGGAAAGCAGCAGCATAGCGCTTCCGTTAGTTCCCAGAGGCATACCGCCCGGTCCCGGAATGTTTTCAGAATAGAGATAGATTTTGCTTCGGATTTCCACATTGACAAACACGTCCGGTTTGTGTACATCCACTTTCATATTCGGGCAGGCGTCTAAAATTATGCCGCCAAGAGCGCTGCTGACTTCCATGGACTGCATGGGGTAGGTTTTCTTATTTCTTCTGGTATTTACCTTAAAGGTCAGTTCTTGATCTCCGTACAGTTTTTTCACATAAGCAGCGACTTCTTCGGACAATCTCTCAAAGCCTTCGTCTTCCAGTACAACAGCAGGACAAATGCTGAAAATACCAAATACCCTCTTTAAAGCTTCTATGGTTTCTTCATAGTCAAATGCACTTTCCGCATAGACGAAAATACGTCCCATTTCTTTTACAATACGGAATTTGCCTTCTACGTCTTTCAACTGATACTTTATCTGCTCTACCAGAGCGTCCTCAAAAATATAACGGTTTTTGCCCTTAATGGCAATCTCTGCATATTTAATCAAAAATGCTTTATACATAATCTTTTTCCTCTCTGTTATCTTCTGGCATATCTGCGCAGCATGGGAAGCACTTCTCTTAATACTTCCAGGGTATAAGCCAGTTCTTCTCTTGTGGTAAACTCACACAGACTGAAGCGAATGGCGGATTCCTTTCTCTCTGGCGACAGGCGCAAAGCCCCTAAAGAGGCACTTCCTGCCCGCTTGTGACTGGAGCAGGCGCTTCCCGCAGAAACATAAATCTGCCGGTCTTCCAGGGTATGGAGAAGCACTTCGCTCCGCACACCTAAAAAGCTGACATTTAAAATATGGGGCGCTCCCTTCTCCGGTTCCGGTCCGTTAATTTCTACTTGTTCCATTTTCTCCAGCTCTGCCGCAAGATATGTTTTCAGTTCTCTCATACGGGCGGTATCTGCTTCCAGATTCTCATAGATTTTCTTTGCCGCCACGCCAAGCCCTGCGATTCCCGGCACATTGTCGGTTCCGGAACGCATGCCTTTTTGCTGACCTCCGCCTAAAAGCAAAGGCTGGATTTTCGCCTTTTCATTTATATATAAAAAGCCGGCCCCCTTTGGCCCGTGAATCTTGTGTCCGCTGACAGCCAGCAAATCAATCCCCATTTTTTTCGGGTAAATTCTGTATTTTCCATATCCCTGCACTGCGTCTACATGATAAAGTGTTTTGGGATTTTTCTCATGAATGATTCTGCCGATTTCTTCCGCCGGTACTACGGCTCCCATTTCGTTGTTCACATACATGGTGGAAACCAGAATGGTGTCTTCCCGAATAGTCTCTGCCAGACGCTCAAGAAGCAGGTTTCCCTTCTCATCTACGGGAATCTCCGTAATCTCATAGCCCTGCTTTTCCAGCCAGGCCAAAGGCGCAGAAACCGCCGCATGTTCAAAGGGAGTGGTAATGATATGTTTTCCCTGCCTGCTGTTTGCCAAAGCGGTTCCTATGACTGCCCAGTTATCGGATTCCGTTCCTCCGGAAGTAAAGAAAATTTCTTTTTCCTGCACTTTTAATGTTTTTGCAATTTCTTTTGCAGCCTGTTTTACATAATTCTCTGCCTCCACACCTTTTAAGTGCATAGCAGAAGGATTTCCATAATCCTCCAGCATGGTCTTTACCACAATGTCTTTTACTTCTTCATAACATCTGGTGGTTGCCGAATTATCCAGATATGCTTCCATTTCTATTCCTCCAGTGCAAACATCAATACAGACAGCACTGCAAGTCCTGCTGTCTCTGTTCTTAAAATTCTTTTTCCCAGAGTGATAGCGCTGGCCTTTGCTTCCCGCACCGCCAGTTCCACCTCTGCTTCTTCAAATCCGCCTTCCGGACCGATAAAAATTCCCACGGACTGTCCTCTTTGGATGTTTTCTACAATCTCCTTGGTCCGGGCCATTCCCTTTGCAAGCTCATAAGGCAGAAGCACCACATCCAGCTTTTTTGCATATTCCACAGCCTCCGGAAAGGTTTTCACCTCGGAAATCCGGGGAACATACATTCTTTTAGACTGCTTGGCAGCGCTTTCTGAAATTGCCTGCCATCTGGCAATCTTCTTCTCTTCTTTCTTTTTGTCCAGTTTTACCACTGCTCTTCTGGAAGCCACGGGAATCACTTCACAAACACCCAGTTCCACTGCCTTCTGTATGATAAACTCCATTTTATCACTTTTAGGAAGCCCCTGAAAGAGATAGAGTTTGGAGGACAGCTCGTATCCCGCCTCCTGAGCATACATAATATGTGCCAGAATTTCTTCTTCCTGCATATCTTCAATATAGCAGGTATATTCCGTATTTTCTCCGCTGCTGATGAATATTTCATCTCCCGGCTTCATGCGAAGCACATTTTTGATATGATTGACATCAGAGCCCTGAATACGAATTTCCTTTTCTCCCACCTGCCGGGGTTCCACAAAAAAACGATACATAGATTTCTCCTAGTTCTTTCTGGCTGTCACAGACACCCACTCTCCCTGATAGGTCACTTCCAGCACTTCCAGTCCTGCAGCTTTCACCGCATTTACCACGGTTTCCTCTTTGTTGTCAATAATACCGGAAGTGATGTAGATACCGCCTTTTTTCATCTGATGGATAATTACCGGAGTCAGAGGCACTAATACATCGGCCAGGATATTGGCCACTACGATATCGTATTTTTCATATCCCACGGTATCCTGTACTTCCTTATCATCAATAATGTTTCCAATCATCATATCAAAAGCAGCCTCCGGAATGCCATTGGCTTCTTTGTTTTCTTCTACAGCCGGTACTGCGCAGGTATCCAAATCTGTACCAACCGCATGCTTCGCCCCCATTTTCAGGGCTGCAATGGAAAGAATACCGCTTCCGGTTCCCACATCAAGAAGTTCTGTATCCTTTGTCACATACTTCTTTAACTGGCGGATACAAAGCTGTGTTGTTTCATGCATACCTGTACCAAAAGCCGTTCCCGGGTCAATATGAATAATCATTCTGCCTTCATCCTCTTTCTTCACCTTTTCCCAGGAGGGAATAATCAGAATGTCATCTACATAAAACTGTTTAAAATACTGTTTCCAGTTGTTAATCCAGTCAATGTCTTCTGTCTCGTCGATTTCTATGGAACCTTCCCCGATATCCATGAAAGTTCTCAGGCTGTCCAGTTCTTCCTCCACGGCTTTTAAAATGTCCTCCTGAGCTGTTACTTCTCCATTCATCAAAAGTTCGCCGTCTTCTGTCTCTTCCACAAAGAAGCTCAGGTAAGCAATGCCGTCATCTTCCTGCATATCCGGAAGAATGTCCACAAACATCTGCTCTTTTTCCAGTGTGGTCAAAGGAACATGGTCTTCTATCTGAGCCCCTTCCAGTCCAATGTCATAAAGGGAACTGATAATCATATCCTCAGCCTCTGTTTTTGTTTTTATTCTGAATTTTTTCCACTTCATCGTTTCCTCTCCTCTATATAAAGTATTTATATGTATCAAACAAACAAAAACGTAATTGTAATTGTTACCACAGAAAGCAGGGTTGTCACAATAATACCTTCTGCAATTATCCGGGAATCCTTTCCGTATTGATTGCACAGCATGGCTGAAAGATTGCCTACCGGAAGGGCTGCCATAAGCACAATGGTGGCCCGCATGACAAAATCCGGAAGCAGCGGCTTTAACAGCAGAGCCAGCAGTATGGGAAAGACTGCAAACCGCAAAAGGGTAAACAACATCAGCCTGGTATTTTTCAGTACGCTTTTCACCTTCATATCTGCCATGGAAATGCCGATAACCAGCATGGAAAGCAGGGTGCAGGCATTGCCGTAATAACCGGCTGCAGTTTCTACAGCCTCCGGAAGCTGTATGTCAAACCAATAGATGCAAAAAGCCGCCATACAAGCTATAAGTCCCGGACTTAACATATCCCGAAAAGAAGTTTTTACACCAGATGTTCCCTTTTTCAGCAGCATAACGCCAAAAGTATAAATATACACATTAAACAAAAAATTGAACACAATCACATATACCATGGATTCTGGCCCAATAATTGCCAACGCTACCGGAATTCCGATAAATCCCAGATTGCCGAATACGGTCATGAGTATATAGGATACCCTTTCCTGCGCAGAAACTTTGAGTATTTTTACAAACAGCAGTCCCAAAACACTTAAAAACAGAAAAAAACAGATACCTATCATTCCCACAAATAACACACTGTCTCTGGATACAGACGATAAGTCTTCAAACATGCTGACAATAATCAATCCCGGAGAACAGATATTGACAACCAGCGCAGACAAATCTTTGGAGGCATGTTCGGATATTATCTGCTTCCTGTACAGGACAAAACCTGTTAAAATCAAAAGAAATATCAGCGCCATTTGCTGCAGCACTACTACTCCACTCATAAATTCTCATTTTCTCCCTCTGTTTCTGTATGTTTCCCATACAGAAAACACATGATATTTATTATAGAGGAAAAAAATCCGAATTGCAATATGGAAAGCCATAGAAAAAGACTGCTGCCCGACAGGTTTTTCTGTCAAAACAGCAGTCTGCTTCTTTCTTAATTATCAAACATATCTTTAATGTCCTGCTTCAGCTTTTCACCGAATTTTTTCTTTTTCTCGCCAGTAGAAGGGCGGTTTCCACAGGCTTCATCAAATTTGCGCAAGGCCTCTTTGGCCTCTTCATTTAATTTGGTGGGAACCTGTACTACCAGAGTCACGTAGTGATCTCCTCTGACATTCTTATTTCTCAGAGAAGGTACACCCTTACCTTTCAGTCTTACTTTGGTATCCGTCTGCGTTCCCGGTTTCACATCATACATAACATCTCCGTCCACTGTACTGATGCGTACCTCACCGCCTAAAGCCGCCTGAGCATACGTAATAGGCGCAGTCGAGAATATATTCATATCCTGTCTCTGGAAAATCGGATGGCGTGCCACAATAACCTCCACCATCAAATCCCCTCTCGGACCACCGTTTAATCCCGGTTCACCCTTATCCCGGATACGAATGCTCTGTCCATTGTCAATTCCTGCCGGAATGGTAACTTTAATCTTCTTACGGCGGGAAACAAAGCCTGTACCGCGGCAATCTGTGCATTTTTCCTTTATCACCTTACCGGTTCCCTGGCACTCCGGACAAGTCTGCACATTCTGGATAGTGCCAAACATGGACTGCTGGGTATAAACCACCTGTCCGGAACCGTGACACTTCGGACAGGTTTCCGGAGAAGTCCCCGGCTTTGCACCCGTTCCGTGGCAAGTATTACAGGCATCTTTTAAGTTTAAATCCAACTCTTTTTCACAGCCGAAAACAGCTTCCTCAAACGTAATATGCACGGCTGCACGGACATTAGCCCCTTTCATCGGACCATTATTGGGGCGTCTTCTTCCGCCGCCACCGAACAAATCACCGAAAATATCGCCAAAAATATCACCCATGTCTGCGCCGCCAAAACCGCCAAAGCCTCCGGCACCGCCGCCGCCCTGTTCAAATGCCGCGTGACCGAATTGGTCATACTGCTGCCTCTTCTGCGGGTCGCTTAAAACACCATATGCCTCCGTTGCCTCTTTAAACTTTTTTTCCGCCTCTTTGTCTCCCGGATTCACATCCGGATGGTATTTTTTGGCAAGTTTACGATATGCACTTTTAATCGCAGAGTCATCTGCGCCCCGGTCTATGCCCAGGACTTCGTAGTAATCTCTCTTTTCTGCCATTGGTTTTGTCCCTTTCTGTATATCGAAGCACATAGACATGGGCTGCCCGAAAACACCCCATGTCTATGCCTTTACTGATTCACCTTATACACTGCAGATTAAACTTCTCTGTAATCTCCGTCTACCACATCATCGCCATACGCTTCATTAGAGGCACCGCCCTGTGCGCCTGCTCCCATGTCCGGACCAGCCTGTGCACCACCCTGTGCCTGAGCCTGTTCGTACATTTTTGCAAAAAGTTTCTGTGCGCTCTGCATCAGTTTTTCTTTTCCTGCTTTGATTTCTTCTACCTGTGCATCGGTAATTTCATCCACATTTGCACATTTAGCCAGAACATCTTTCAATGCATTCAGGTCAGCTTCTACTGCTGTCTTATCGTTTGCGTCAATCTTATCTCCGGCCTCTTCCATAGCTTTCTCTGTCTGGAATACCATGGCATCTGCATCATTCTTTGTATCTACAGCATCTTTCCGCTTTTTGTCCTGTGCTTCGTATTCAGCAGCTTCTCTTACTGCTTTATCAATTTCGTCGTCAGACATATTAGAACCTGCTGTGATAGTGATGTGCTGTTCTTTTCCTGTTCCCAAATCTTTAGCGGATACATTTACAATACCATTTGCATCAATATCAAAGGTAACTTCAATCTGAGGAACACCTCTTCTTGCTGGCGGAATACCGTCCAGACGGAACTGTCCAAGAGATTTATTATCTCTGGCAAACTGTCTTTCACCCTGTACAACGTTGATATCAACGGCTGTCTGGTTATCTGCTGCTGTAGAGAAAATCTGGCTCTTCTTTGTAGGAATTGTTGTATTTCTCTCAATCAGTCTTGTCGCAATACCGCCCATGGTTTCAATAGACAGAGACAGCGGAGTAACGTCCAGAAGAAGGATATCTCCGGCACCTGCATCACCTGCAAGCTTACCGCCCTGTACAGATGCACCAAGTGCTACACATTCATCCGGGTTCAAAGTCTTGCTTGGTTCTTTGCCTGTCAGCTGTTTTACTTTATCCTGTACAGAAGGAATACGTGTAGAACCACCTACTAACAGCACCTGACCCAGTTCAGATGCGGAAAGTCCTGCATCCGACAAAGCGCGTTTTACCGGTTCTGCTGTTCTCTCCACTAAATCGTGTGTTAATTCATCAAATTTGGCTCTTGTCAGGTTCATATCAAAGTGCAGCGGTCCGTTGGCATTCATGCTGATAAACGGAAGGTTGATATTGGTAGTTGTTGCAGAAGAAAGTTCTTTCTTTGCTTTTTCAGCAGCTTCTTTGATACGCTGCATAGCCATCTTATCTGCGGATAAGTCCACGCCTTCGTTTTTCTTGAATTCAGCAATCATGTAATCTGCAACTTTCTGGTCGAAGTCGTCACCACCAAGGCGGTTATCACCTGCTGTAGACAATACTTCAATGACACCATCACCGATTTCAATGATAGAAACATCGAATGTACCGCCGCCTAAGTCGTATACCATGATTTTCTGCTCTTTTTCGTTATCCAGACCATAAGCCAGAGCTGCTGCTGTAGGCTCGTTGATAATACGTTTTACGTCAAGTCCTGCAATTTTACCTGCATCTTTTGTAGCCTGACGCTGAGCATCGTTGAAGTAAGCCGGAACTGTGATAACAGCTTCTGTTACTTTCTCACCCAGATAGTTTTCTGCATCTGTTTTTAATTTCTGAAGAATCATTGCAGAAATCTCCTGTGGAGAATATTTTTTATCATCAATCGCAACTCGATAATCGGTTCCCATATGTCTCTTAATAGAAGAGATTGTTTTGTCTGCATTGGTTACTGCCTGACGTTTTGCAGGTTCACCGACCAGTCTTTCTCCTGATTTTGTAAATGCTACTACGGAAGGTGTAGTTCTTGCTCCTTCTGCGTTTGCGATAACTACCGGCTGTCCGCCTTCCATAACACCTACACAGCTGTTTGTCGTACCTAAGTCAATACCTATAATCTTTCCCATGATAAATTCCTCCTAAATTTTTCTTCTATGATGGATTGTCTGTAATTTATAAGATAAAATCTTCCAGGATTGCTCCTGTGAGATGAATATCGCATAATTTTTTAACCGAATGTTTCAAGTTAATTTGCCACCTTAACCATGCTGTGGCGAATCACAGAATCTTTATACATATAACCCTTCTGGAATTCTTCTACAATCACATTTTCTCCGGCTTCTTCATCTTCTATATGCATGACCGCATTGTGAAAATCCGGGTTAAACTCCTGTCCCACCGCTTCTATTGTCTTTACGCCCATCTCATCAAAAGCCGTCATAAGTTGCTTATAAATTTGAGTCATTCCTGTAGCAACAGGATTTTCTTTTTCATTCTCCGGTATCATTGCTAAGCCTCTTTCGAAATTATCCACTACCGGAAGAATTTTTTCTACAATTTCTTTTGCGCCTACCTGATACATGGAAGCTTTTTCTTTTTCTGTCCGTTTACGGAAATTGTCAAACTCTGCCATCTGGCGTTTTACCATATCGGTAAGTTCTTCTATCTTTTCGTCTTTTTTATCTTTTTTCTTTTTTCCGAAAAGACCTTTTTTCTCAGATGTTTTCTCTTCCTGTTCTGCTGCAGAATCTTCTGTTTCCGAGCTTTCTTCCTTGGAAACTGCCTCTTCTGCCAGATTCACATCATCCTCTTCCAGAATTTCTCCTGCTTCTTTACTGGAAATGTTTCCTTCTTCCATGGTATTATACTCCTTTTTTTCTTCTGACACGAATCTCATACCGCCTTTCTATGTTTTCTTAAATATATTGTCCAACTGATTTTTCAGCGTTTTCAGATTATCCATTACATTTTCATAATCCATCCGCTTCGGTCCTATAATTCCAATGGTTCCCTGCATGCCTTCGCCCAAATCATAGGTAGCGGTTACAACACTGCAGTCCTTCATAGTCTTCACGGGACTCTCATTGCCAATGTATACCTGAATCCCCGTATTCTCACTGCCGTATTCACTTTCTGCAACATCCTTTACAAACTCTGCCAGCGCCTGTTTCTCTTCAAATGCGGAAATCAATTCACTTGCTTTTGAGGTATCTGCCAGTTCCGGATATTTGAAAATGTTGGTTGCTCCGCTGGTATAAATCTTCATGTCTTCTTCGTCCGGTGCAATGGCCTGCGCTACGGCATCAATGACACTGCTGATTACTGCACTGTGTATTCCTGCCTGCTCCTTTAATCTGGAAATCATAGCCAGATTAATTTCCTCAATAGAAAGCCCGTTTAACTGCGTATTCAACAGAAGATTCAGCTTGAGAACGGTCTCATCATCCATGGGCTCTGTCAAATCAATAATATGATTTTTCACCAGATTACCCTCTACGACCACCACCGCCAGCAGCTGGCTTTCGCCGACTTTGGAAAGCTGCAGGAATTTCAATTTATTCCGATGATAAGTGGGACTGGTAATCATAGTAGCATAATTCGTGTTAGATGCCAGGACTTTGACTACCTGTTTCAAAACCTTTTCCATTTTGTCGGTTTTCTCAATCATCAGTTCCTTGATTTCTGCGGTTTCCTTTTCCTTTTCTTTCATGAGTTCGTCTACATAAAGGCGGTAACCCATATCCGAAGGAATCCTTCCGGCGGAGGTATAAGGTTGGATAATGTATCCCAGTTCCTCCAAATCTGACATTTCATTGCGGATAGTTGCGGAGCTAAGATTCAAATCCGTGTACTTGGAAATGGTCCTGGAGCCTACCGGTTCGCCGGTTTCCAAATAAGTCTGGATAATCGCTTTTAAAATTTTTCGTTTTCTTTCATCCAGTTCACTTATGACTTCCATCTTTTGCTCCTTTCTTTTGTTGTTAGCACTCATTTAAGTGGAGTGCTAATATTTATGTTTTTAAGATAGCACCAGAGGTTTTATTTGTCAAGGGCTTTATAATTATTTTAGAATTTTCCCAGAAAGAATTTCAGTCTTCCAGTTCTTCCAGATTCTTTTTCAGTTCTATCATCTTATCACGCAGCTGTGCTGCCATTTCAAAATTCAGGTCTGCGGCTGCGGTCTGCATCTGTTTTTGCACCTGTCCAATGAGTTTTTCCAGTTCTTTCCGGCTCATGGATTCCGGGTCTTTCATCAGCTTGTCTTCTGTCTCTGCTACTGCCTTGGAAATGCTGATAAGGTCACGAACTGCCTTTTTAATGGTCTTTGGCGTAATACCGTGTTCTTCGTTATACTTTTCCTGAAGAGTCCGGCGGCGCATAGTTTCATCTATAGCAAGGCGCATAGAGTCTGTCATTACATCTGCATACATGATTACTCTTCCCTCCGCATTGCGGGCCGCACGTCCAATAGTCTGAATCAGAGATACCTCGGAGCGCAGAAATCCCTCTTTGTCTGCATCCAGAATCGCGACCAGTGTAATTTCCGGTATATCCAGCCCTTCCCGCAAAAGGTTGATTCCCACCATCACATCAAAAACATTTAAGCGCATATCCCGGATAATCTGGGTTCTCTCCAGAGTATCAATGTCTGAGTGCAGATATTTCACACGGATTCCCAAATCCTTCATATACTCTGTCAAATCCTCCGCCATGCGTTTAGTCAGTGTCGTAATCAGAATCTTATTTCCCTTTTCTACTTCTTTATTCACTTCTCCGATAAGGTCATCAATCTGCCCCTCTACCGGACGCACTTCCACCTTTGGGTCTAACAGGCCGGTAGGGCGGATAATCTGCTCTGCCCGGAGCAATTCATGATTTTCTTCATATTCCCCCGGCGTTGCCGACACAAAGAGAATCTGGTCAATTTTATCCTCAAACTCTTCAAAGTTCAAAGGCCGATTGTCCTTCGCGGAAGGCAGACGGAACCCATAGTCCACCAAAGTCTGCTTTCTGGATTGGTCACCTGCATACATCCCCCGAATCTGCGGTATGGTTTTATGAGACTCATCAATAATAATCAGAAAATCATCTCCAAAATAGTCTATCAGGGTAAACGGCGGCTGTCCCGGCTTCAGACCTGAAAGATGACGGGAATAATTTTCTACACCGGAACAGAACCCTGTTTCTTTCAGCATTTCTATATCAAAGTTGGTTCTCTCTGAAATTCTCTGGGCCTCCAAGAGCTTGTCTTCACTTTTAAAATAATCCACCCGCTCTTTTAATTCTTCTTCAATGGCCACTGCAGCTTTCCGTATTTTTTCTATGGGCACTACATAATGAGAGGCAGGGAAAATTCCTATATGACTCAGGGAGCGTTTGATTTCCCCCGTCAGCGTATCAATTTCTGTAATGCGGTCAATTTCGTCGCCGAAAAACTCTACTCTCACAGCTGTGTCGCTGTAATCTGCCGGGAAAATTTCCAAAACATCCCCTCGCACCCGGAAAGTTCCCCGGTGAAAATCCATTTCGTTTCTGTCATATTGAATGTCTATTAACTGACGGATAACCTCGTCACGGTCTTTTTCCATGCCGGGACGCAGGGAAATAATCATGTTCTGATAATCGTCCGGGCTTCCGATTCCATAGATACAGGACACACTGGAAATAATGATAACGTCTTTTCTCTCGCTTAAAGAAGAAGTGGCAGAAAGACGAAGTTTGTCGATTTCATCGTTGACTGCGGAATCTTTGGCGATGTAGGTGTCAGATGATGGGACGTAGGCTTCGGGTTGGTAGTAATCGTAGTAGCTCACGAAATATTCGACTGCGTTATTCGGGAAGAATTCTTTGAATTCTCCATAGAGCTGAGCAGCCAAGGTTTTATTGTGCGCTATAATCAATGTCGGTTTGTTCAGGGCTGCTATAACATTTGCCATGGTAAATGTCTTTCCAGATCCCGTAACCCCCAGTAAAGTCTGACATTGATTACCTTCTTTGAATCCTTTTACAAGCTGGGCAATGGCTTGTGGTTGGTCGCCGGTAGGGGCATATTCTGATACTAATTCAAAATGATCCATAAATTCTCCTCTTTCTATTCTTTCTTTAAAAGTAACCCACATCTGAACGTTTTATGTCGAGATTGTAATAATCCACTTGATATGTTTTTCCATCCGAAGCAGTATAGGCAAATTTTGCCCAAACTGATTCTTTCTTTAATCCTCCTGCTTTGAAAATATTCCTTACATGCTTCCCTGTAACACTTTTATCACGTTGAAATAATTCTGCCATTTGATCAATCGAAAGCCATACGGTATCATTTTCAACTCTATAATCCGCTTCACCGATACCGGACAATGGCCATTTGCATCCACACCCACATCATATCTTCTAATTCCAATTTCTTCAAACAATTCTGAATCATATTTTTTATGATGATTTCCTTTTACTAAAATCTTTTTTCCATTTAATTTGCTGATCAATTCATTTCTTTGAATTCTCCATAAAGCTGTTCGATGGCTTGCGGCTGTTTCGTGTAATCAGGATATCCATTTCATTGCTGTTTTCCGCTGTCACCTCTCTCTTTTCCTCCAGTAACGCAACAATCTTCTCCGCACTATCTCCCGGTATCACCTGCTGCTGCGCTGTCCGCATGGCTTCTGCTTTTTCTCGGTCTCTTAATAATTCTCTTCCCTTTTTCACCTGTCCCTCCACAGTTCTCGGGGCAATGGAAAGGCCATGCTTTACAAAAAACCGTTTGTTTGCCGTCTCACATCCCGGTATGGGTGCTGTATGCACAATGGGAATCCCGGATACTGCCGCTTCTGTAGAGGTCAGCCCGCCCGGCTTCGTATAAAGCATATCGCAGGCTTTCATATAAACCTCCATCTGTCGGGTCTTTCCCACAACAAAAATAAAAGAATCCTGCTTGTATTTTTTCTTCATTTTCTGAAACATTTTTTTATTATTGCCGCAGATGACCGTGAGATATTCCCCTTCTTCCCTTGTTCTGCAAAACTGCTGAGTCAGTTTTTCCAAATCTCCAGCCCCCATGCTGCCGCCCATTAAAAGATAGTTTACGCCTTCTAAAGGCAGGTGAAGGTAAGCTCTCGCCCTGTCTTTATCCGCCCGTCTGGAAAACTTCCCGCTGACCGGAATTCCCAAAGGCAGTAATTTTTCCTCCGGTATTCCTCTTTTCACACATATTGCCACCATTTCCTCATGGGCTACCACATAATAATCACATTCCGTCTCTTCCCAGAAGGGAATGCAGGTATAATCCGTCATAACCGCCACCGCCAGCGGCAGTTTTATTCCCTGCCGTTTCATATAAGTAATGGTTTCCGCAGGATATAGATGCGGCATCAAAATAGCATCAAAATTTTCTGTCTCTAAATAGTCCTTTAAATATTTTCCCATTTTTGCATTGACATAATACACCGGAGATTTCCGCATAATTTTACTGGCAGCCATCCCAATCTGGTAAACCGCACCAAATACATGGGGCATCTTTTTTACTGTATTTACATACACATCTCCCACCGTATCCGATACTTTCTGTCCTGCTAAAGTCAGATAATCGAACATCACCGCCTCATGTCCCTTTTGTTCCAATGCCTCTTTTACGGCAAACCCTGCCGCGTCATGCCCTCCTCCTGTCTTGCAGGATAAAATTAAAACCTTCATACATTAACTTCTCCTAAGCCCTAAACGTATCTGCCTTTCTTCCTTGTTTTTCCACTCTGCCGCATGTTTATTCATAACCACCCAGGAAATCAGCAGATTTCCCGCCAGCACTGCCGGCTGCAGATGAAACACCAAACCACTGACCAGCCAGCACAGATAAGTCACAATGGTTCGGTATCCGTGAGGCTCCAGTACAAGAACCAGGGAAAAAAACAGATACCAGAAAACCAGCAGCCACAACCCGGTCAGCATAGGATACATCCCTAAAAGTACGCCGAAAGACACTGCAATGCCCTTCCCGCCTTTCTTCCGTCCCCCAAAAAGCGGGAATGCATGCCCTGCCACTGGAGCTGCCATAACCAAAGCAACTCCCATCCCCAATTTCTCAGGTCCCAGACATTTCAGCGCCCAATGCACCGGCAAAAGTCCCTTTAAAACGTCGCAGAGCAGTACCGCAATTCCACAGACAGCCCCGCCGTAGAAAAAGGCATTGGCTGTCCCCGGATTCCCGTCACTGCTCATACTGCGTACATCAATTCCTTTGATAACTTTCGGTATCACATACCCAAACATAAGGCCACCCGAAAAATACCCCAAAAGTATATAAAAAATAAATTCTATAAGCATGTCAGCACCTGCTTTCTTCCTGCTCCCAGTTCTTCCTCATTTTCCGAAATTCCGGTATGTACAAAAGCAGCGTTCCCGCCATAATTCCTATCTCCAGATAAATCAGAGTTTCTGCCGCCCCAAGGGAAATCCCCGGAAACAGCACCAGCATACACAGCACAACAAACAGACTGGCTGTGCACACTTTTCCAAACCATTTTGCTCCATCCAGCTTTTTTCCATGACGGAGGTTTATCAACCCCATAACAGCCATGAAACCTTCCTTTACAAGCATAAGTGCCACCAGATACCGCATGGCTTCGTAACGAAAAGCCAGACACAGCGCAATGGCTCCGTGGGTCAGTTTATCTGCCAGCGGGTCCAGGAATTTTCCGAACTCCGTTATCATGTGAAACTTTCTCGCCACTTTTCCATCCAGAAAATCAGTAATTGTTGAGATTGCCACAATTCCTGCTGCCAGATAATAGTCTTTCATGCTGTCTGCTTTCAGATAAATCACGCAAAAGAAAGGGATTAGAAGAATCCTGAAATATCCCATACAGTTGGGTATGGAAAAGAATTCTTCCTTCTTTATTTTTCCCATATCAGCCCTTCTTCCTCTGCCCTCACATCAATTTCTCTGTCCCGGTAATAGTATTTCTCATCTTTCTCCCCGATTTCCCGCAGCACCTTACAGGGATTCCCCACTGCTACTACGTTAGCCGGAATGTCCTTTGTCACAATGCTTCCCGCACCGATAACAGAATTCTCCCCAATGGTAACCCCCGGCAGAATCACAACACCTGCGCCAATCCACACATTGTTCCCGATATGAACCGGAAGATTAAACTGGATACCCCTGCGCCGCAAATCCGGCCGCACCGGATGTCCGGCTGTGGCAATAGTTACATTTGGTCCAATCATCACATAGTCTCCGATATACACCTCTCCGTCATCCACAACCGTAAGATTAAAATTGGCATACACATTCTTTCCCAAATGTATGTGATGTCCGCTCCAGTTAGCATAAAAGGGGGGCTGAATGTAACAGTTTTCCCCACATTCTGCAAACATCTCCTTCATCAGTTCCTCTCTCTTTTTTGTCTCACTGGAACTGCAGCTGTTAAATTCTCCCAGTCTGTCCAGATAAGGGAACTGTTCATTCATAATGGCGTCATCCCCCGGGTCATATAACATTCCTTTTTCCATACGTTCTTTCTGTGTCATTTTCCTTCTCCCTTTTGGCAGTCCGTAAAACCGTCTGCCCCTTTCTTCTTTTACTTTCTGCTGTTTTTATTTTGCTATTGCATAGCTTTTACTGTTTCTATAGCCTTCTGCAGCTGATTATCCTCTTCGTGGGTCAGTTCGGCTTTCTGTTCCAGCCCTTCCGTCAGCTCTACTTCCACATCCGGTTCAATCCCCGTACCGTGGATACATCTGCCTTTTGGCGTATAATATTTAGCTGTGGTAGTCTTTACTGCACTTCCGTCTGAAAGAGGCAGTATGCTCTGCACAATTCCCTTTCCGAAGGTCGTTGTTCCTACAATCGTTCCCTTTTCGTAATCCTGAATTGCCCCTGCAAAAATTTCCGATGCACTGGCACTGTTTCCGTTAACCAGCACTGCCAGCGGAATCTCCAGTTCACTTTTTCCATCACTATTGATTTCTTCTTTCTTCCCGTCTTTATCTTCTGTGTACACAATCAGTCCCTCTGGAAGCATATCATGTAAGATACCGCACACGGAAGTAAGCAGACCGCCCGGATTATTTCTCACATCTATAATCAGACGTTCCATCCCCTGGCTCTGTAACTCTTCGAAGGCTTCCAAATACTGGGGTTCTGTCTGTTCCGTAAATTCATAGAGAGAAATGTAACCGATGTTATCCTCCAACATTTCATGGTCTACTACCGGTATATTTACTTCTTCCAAAGGCACATCAAATTCCAGATAATCGTCTTCCCCATCTCTGGCCACAGTCAGATGTGCCACCTCGCCTTCGGAAGCTTTCACCTTATCCACAACCTCTGACAGTTCCAGGCCGCTGACATTCTCTCCATTCACCTGCAAAAGAATATCCTCCGGCAAAAGTCCTGCTTTCTCTCCCGGCGCCCCTTCATAGCAGCGGACAATTTTCACCGCACCTGTGTCCATCTGCATCTGCATTACCACACCAATACCCTTATAAGAGCCTGTAGTTTCCGTATTCAATTCCTCGTATTCCTCTGCCGTGTAATAAGCGGAATACGGGTCTCCAAGACTCACCATCATGCCCTTATACATGTCTGCTTCCATGAGTTCCTTATCCACTTCTCCAGTATATTTTTCGTCTATAATCTCTTCAATCAGCTTTGCTTTTTCCATAGATTCATCATTCACCGCATTTTTACTGTTTTGCCGGTCTTCCACTACATCATAGACTTTCATTCCCGCTCCCCCCACAGCAAGAGTAAGCGCCATCCCCAGGATAAATCCATTTGCAAATTTTTTCTGTCCCATTTTCTCTGCTCCTGATTCTCATTTTTATAAAATAATTTTCCATTTTGTGCAAGGAAGGAGAGAGCACTGCCTCTGCAGCACCCTCCCCTTCTGAAATCCTGTATTCTTTACACTCTCAGGTGTTTTCTCAAAGAGAACATACTTCCAAAAAATCCGATTCCCACGCCAAGTCCGATACCGATTGGCAGAAGATAACGGAATACGTCCCACACATTCAAAAACTGCAGTAAGTTTCCAAGAACACCGAATCTGCTGATAATATAAGCAACCGCCTTTTCATACACAACATAAATAATTCCCATAGGAATTGCTGCACCGATAACGCCCAACAGAATACCTTCTATGACAAAAGGTACTCTTACGAAAAAGTCAGTGGCACCTATCAGTTTCATGATTCCGATTTCCTCCTGACGAATGGAAATACCCATAGTAATGGTGTTGCTGATAAGGAAAAATGCAACGGCCAGAAGGATCAGAATAATAGCAATAGATACATATCCTATCAGCCTATTCACATTGGTCAGCATATCTGCTGCTTCTTTAGACTCATCTACACGACGGACACCATCCAGGCTTTTTGCAAAGTCTACAAATTCCTTCTGACTTTCCACATCCTTCAGATATACATCGTACCGCGCAGAATTCGCCAACGGGTTATCCTGCTGCTCTTTAAAACCGTCTGCCAGTTCTTCATTATCCTCGCCCAGATACTCCTTACTGAAAGATGCCCACGCATCATCTGCGGAAACATACTCTACCTTGGAAACCTCCGGACGACTCTTAATTTCTTCTCCAATCTGGTCAATCTGTTCCTGCTTTGCACCCTTTTCAAAATAAACCAGAACGGCAACGCCTTCTTCTGCAGAATCTACAATATAGTTAAAGTTCATAACAATGGACAAAAACAGTCCGAACAAAAAGATACATGCGGCCATAGTAGCCACTGATGCCAGTGAAAAACGCAGGTTACGCCAGATATTTTTAAATCCCTGTTTCAATATATATGCGATTGTACTAATTCTCATTCAGATATTCACCTTCTTGTTCGTCGCTTACAATGACGCCTTTCTTCATCGTAACCACACGTTTTTTAAACGCATTTACGATTTCTCTGTTATGGGTAACGACAAGAACGGTAGTGCCGCGCTCGTTAATCTCTTCCAGAAGTTTCATAATCTCAAAAGAGTTTTTCGGATCCAGATTACCGGTTGGCTCGTCTGCCAGAAGAATACTTGGTCGGTTTACCAGCGCTCTTGCAAGAGCAACTCGCTGTTGCTCACCACCGGAAAGCTGGTCCGGTTTTGATTTATATTTTTCTGCCAGACCGACCAGAGTCAGCATTTCAGGAACTCTTTTCTTAATAATGTGGGTAGGGCGCTGTATGACACGCTGGGCAAACGCCACGTTTTCATACACATTTCTATCCTTTAACAGACGAAAATCCTGGAACACAACACCTACTCCCCTGCGGTATTTTGCCACTTTTCTCCGTCTCAGCTTATTAAGTAACTGTCCGTTTACAGTAATGGTTCCGCTGGTAGGATCCAGTTCCTTCAAAAGCAGCTTAATCAAGGTTGATTTTCCTGAGCCGCTGTTTCCTACGATAAACACAAATTCACCCTTCTCCACGTGAAGATTCATATGGTCAATGGCTGGCTGGCCCTTGCTGTATGATTTGCTCACGTCTTTTAAATCAATCATAATAACCTCCTGTTTTCCTATTGAGCACAGACGCGCCGCGCTCTTTAGTAATCAAGTGTTTCCATGTACTTCATATATTTTACTACCATGAGGGCAATCTTAAAGGTAATGGCATCTTCAAAAACACGCAAATCCAGTCCCGTACTTTTCTGCAGCTTATCCAGTCTGTATACCAGGGTATTTCTGTGGATATAAAGCTGTCTGGAAGTCTCAGACACATTCAGGCTGTTTTCAAAGAATTTATTAATGGTAGTAAGTGTTTCCTCGTCAAAGTCATCCGGAGAATGATGGTCAAAAATCTCCCGGATGAACATTTTGCAAAGAGGAATGGGAAGCTGGTAAATCAGGCGTCCGATTCCCAGAGAACTGTATGCAATCACATCTCTTTCTCCAAAGAAAATCTTTCCTACGTCTAAAGCCATCTTGGCCTCTTTGTAAGAACGGGAAACCTCCTTCAGTTCCTTTACAATTGTTCCGTACGCAATATGCGTCTTTCCATCTCTTTCTACGCCTAAAGCCGATAAAATAGCATTTGCAATCTTCTCCAACTGGGCATAATCATCGGAAGGGCTCACTTCCTTCACAATAATAATGCTCTTTTCATCTACTGCAGTTACAAAGTCTCCGGCTTTTCCTCCCAGAACATTTTTAATATTTTCCAGGGAACCGTAGTCTCTGTCTTCACTGTTTTCCAGTATATATACTACCCTGCGGACATCTACTTCTATGTGAAGCTTCTTAGCCCGGTTATGAATATCCACCAGCAAAAGGTTGTCCAGCAAAAGATTTTTGATAAAGTTGTCCTTATTGAACCGCTCTTTGTATGCGGTAAGCAGCCCCTGAATCTGGAACACAACCAGCTTTCCAAGGGTATACGCATCGTCCCCCGCACTGTCCACAATCAATATGTATTCCAGCTGGTGGTCATCATAAATCTTAAAATACTGATTTCCTTTTACTACCTGACTGTCCGCCTGAGAATTGGCAAATTCGGAAACTTCTCCCTCTCCGCATACGCTCTGTGCAAAAGTGCTTGCCAAAACTTTGCCGTCCATATCTGTTACACAAAAATCTGTCCTGGATATTCCTTTTAAACCGTCCAGGGTTGTTTGGAGTATCTGGTTTGATATCATGCTTTCTCCTTCTTTCATCATATAGTCTGTTTACACTGTTACAAATCCCATAAATAAAAACCCTACCATATATACTAATACAAAATAGGGAAAAAATAAAGAGAAAACGTAAAATATTACACATTTTTTTCAAAATGTAACAATTTATTCACATTTTCTCTGTTTCTTCCTGGTACTGGGATACCAGCTTTTTAAAATTGTTTTTTTCCATGAGGCGGTTCAGCCAGTTGGACTTTATGCCTGTTTCCTGAAAAACAGGAAGCGAACTTCCCAGGCTGAACCATACCTTTGTATTCATCATCTTTCTGTAACGCTTTACAAAACGTTCTACGTTGTATTCCCTGGAACAACTCAGTACCGCCTGGGGATTCCAACTGTTAATTTCGTTTATCACCCGGTCTGTCTGGTCTGCCTCCATATCTGTCAGACTGTCTTTCCCCAGAATGACAACATCCGGATACTGCTCCCTGAGATAATTGCAAAACTTTTCCGTATCTTCTTCCTTTTCACCCAGAATAAAAATACGGTTTTTATATAAATTCAACAACCAGAACAAAGTTCCGAAAAATCCGTGCTCGGATATTTCACTCTCCCAAGCCTCATCCTGAAGTCCGGCAGCCTTGACAATCTCCGGTTCATCTGCCACAGCCTTGTCCAGAGTCTCAATATATTCCTTGAGTTCTTCATCTTTCTGGGCTGCAATCAGCAATTTCATTGTAATAACCCCGTAAGTAGCCAGCGTATCCTCATTCCAGTGCTGGTTAATGCTTTCCATAATATCCTCGGCATAGCATTTTTCTACGGAAATCCCCATAATCTCTATTTTTTCACTCATACACATTCTCCGCTCTACACATATTCTATCAATATAACAGAATTTTTATCCAATATCAAGTATCTTTTTCTAGTTGTTTCATGAGGTACCGTCCCACTACTGGAGAAAATCCTGAAATATCCCGAATATAAGCGAAATCTTTCCCGAAAATTTTCTTTTCCGCTGCCAAATCTTTCTCTTCTCCGGCAAATACCCCCAAGACACAAATGCCCTGGCTTCTCAGCTTCCGCACTTCAAATCCCGTATCCTTTATGGCATATTCCCCGTGATACGGCTGGGGATTTCTGGCATTTGGCCGGTTTAAAATGACATCATAGGGACGCCCGTCGCTTAACACAATGAGGATTTTGTGTTCCTCTTCTCTTGCCGAAAGCCCGTATCCCGCTGCCTTTATAGCCAGTCCGTCCCGGTTGTTGGAGGAAGTCACATACTCAAAGATATTGCTGTTTTCTCTTCTGTCCGCATCATAGTCCCGAAATTCATGAAGAATCGTATAATCCCAAAAAGTGCAGAAGCTCATAACCCTGTGGGCAATTCCCACATTACTCAGGGCTTCACTTAAAATATAGGCCTGTATGGCTACCTGTCCCTGTCTGGAGCGCTGGGAACCACTGGCATCAATGAGAACGTCCACCACAAAGCTTCCACTGTCCTGATACAGGCAGCGTTCAAACACTCTGGCATCCTCAGACCGTCCAATTCTCCAAAGACGCGAAGGCAGAACCCGTCCTCTGTCCGAAAGAAGCTCTTCTGCCTCCTCCCGCAAAGTCAGGGTTTTCTTCAACATATCCGTTAAAATCCGGATATTATTCTTTACAATTCTGTGGTTATCATAATACTCATACAGATTTTTATCTTTCTGCTTTCTGGCATACTCATACTGGTAATTGCGCAAAACCGGTGTCTTCAAAATCCCCCTGGTAAAATACAGACTGCAGTCTCCGTGGATTCCTCTGCACATCAGCTGGTTCACACGTTTCTCTTCCATTTCTGTTAAGAACGTTTTTCCATAATTGCGCTCTACATAAGAATACATCCGCTCCAGTGCCTTTTCATCCACCACCAAAACCCGTTTTTTATCTTCTTTCTTCTCTGGCTTTTCTTCTTTTTCCGCCTGTTCCAACATATCCAGATTCGTCATATTCTGTGCCACCTGGTCCAGATAAGTCTCCAGCGTATCCTCCAGCTCCTCTTCTTTCAGATAATCCTTCCAGGAAAACTCCGCCAGCTCCTCATTCGTTACGGCCAGTACCGTCTCCAGACTGCCATGCCTGCGTTCAAAATACGGGTCTGCAATCTCATTGTACAGCGTATCAGTAGTCCGAATAATATCCATTGTGCTTTCGGCATATTCCAGTTCTTCTATCCGGTCCATCCAGTTTCTCATCCGGGCTGTGGCCGGTTCTTTTCCGTTTAAAACTTCTTTAAACAGAGCCAGCTTCAGCCGTCCTGTAAGGGTTTCCTGCAGACGGGCAAAATCCATTTCCAGGATATCTTCGCAGGCTTTTCTGCGGATAGTGGCAACGCCTTCTCTCTCTGCTGTAATTCTTGCGGAAACGGCAAATTCAATGCACAGCTGTGCCAGCTGCATCAGAGGAGCTTCCATGCCATGGAGATAGATTTTTTTCACCAGATACATGGAAAATGCTTCCCTGTCGAAATATCTTGCAAAAGCCCCCTGCTTAATGCCATCGTATAAAGCCACATACCGCGAACGGGCAAATGCCGCCAAATCCGGCTTAAACTCCAGTGCATAATCCCCGCTCACAGTCCACATAAGATTTTTTATTCGGTTTTCCAGTTCCAGTTCTAATTCATCCATAAGCTATCCTCAGTCTTCAAATACATCCCGGGGTGTCCAGGTATCCGGAATTCTGGTCATCACCACATCCTGCACAATTTCCTTCTCAAATATATCAAAGCATTTGTTTACCACGCCCATTTTCACTGCCAGAGCCGGAGAAAGCCCCTGCCGTATAGTCTTTAATGCTCCCAGCATTCCCCGCAAATCCAGAGCCTTTGTGGTAATTTCCCCGTTCTGCGCCTTCAGTTGAAGGTCCATGAACAGTCCTATCCACTGCTTCATGGCAGAATTTTTCAATTTCGGAAAACGGGACTGAAAAATAAAGGCCAGGGTCTCTTCATCCTGAGCCGGCATATCAATCACCAGGAAACGGGAAACCAACGCTTCATTTAGTTCTTTTGTCCCCGCATAGCCGTAGTTCATGGTACCAATAAATCTGGCTGCCGGGTCTATATCAATCTTATCATAACCGGGAACATCAATGCAGCGGCGGTAATCCAAAGCCGCATGAAGCACAGAAACCGCATCATTTTTCGCCATATTGACTTCATCTAAAATTCCAAATCCACCATACTGGGCACAGCGGTAAATACTTCCCTTGCGAAGCTTTACTTCATTGTCAAGGAAAGTGTCTGTTCCAATTAAATCTCCGCTGTCTGTATTCACATGAAACGATACATTATAAACCGGACGTCCGAAAATCCATGCCAGATTCTCTGCCAGCACGTTCTTTCCCGTGGCCTTAGCTCCCGTAAGCAGCAGATTTTCCCCTTCTAGGAGAGCCGCAATGGCCATCTCCAGCACTTCTTTTCCATAAAAAGCCATGTCCGGCTTTACAATCCGCCGTTTTTCCTCTTCCTCTACAAAATTCCGGCTGCGAAATTCCTCAACACCTCTGATAAGGTTCTTGTCTATGTTCTGGTTCTCCAGAAACGCTACTGTCTGTTCCATATTCTCCCTTTCTGATTTTCTCTTTTAAAGAAGAAAGCTGCCGCACTAAACACCTTTTAAGAATATTTAATGCGACAGCCCTCCTGTCTCTTTTCTATACCTCAAACAGTAAATCACCGTAGGACGGCATAGGCCAGATTTCTTTATCCACAATCATTTCCAGTTTATCTACCGGTTTTCTCAGTTTTTCCATAGCCGGAATCACCTGACGGCGGTAGAAAAATGCCTTGTCTTTTCCATCTTCCATAGCCCAGGCCTGCTCTGCTACTGTATGCAGGGCATCCAGTGCCTCTTTTGTCTCTTTTAACAATGCAGAAGTTTCCCGTAAAAGTTCTGTCTGTACATCTACGTCCAGAACTCCCGCTGCTACAATGGCATTAATGGAATCTGCCAGCTGTCTGGCATAACGGATAACCGCAGGAATAATCTGTTTTCCCGCCACATCCAGCATAGTTCTTGCCTCGATATTAATGGCTTTGGCATAAGCTTCGTATTTGATTTCTCTTCTGGACTCCAGTTCCGCTTTTGTAAAGACGCCGAATTCCTCAAACAGCTTTACTGCCTTCTCTGTAGTCAACGTATCAATGGTTTCCACCATACAGGTGAGATTCGGAAGTCCCCTTCTCTCTGCCTCTTTCACCCATTCCTTAGAATAACCGTTTCCGTTGAATACAATTCTCTGGTGCTCCGTGAAGTTTTTCTTCATCAAATCGTGAACTGCTACTTCAAAGTCTTCTGCTTTTTCCAGAATGTCGCAGGCTTCTTTAAATGCCTGTGCCACAATAGTATTCAGCACCACATTAGCCGGTGCAATGGAATCTCTGGACCCCACCATACGGAATTCAAATTTATTTCCTGTAAAGGCAAAGGGTGAAGTTCTGTTACGGTCTGTGGTATCCCGCATAAATTCGGGAATTGCCTTTACCCCTGTCTCCAATTTTTCACTTTCAATACTGTGGTCTGCCATACCGGTGGTAATCAGCTGATTCATCACATCGGTCAGCTGGTCACCCAAAAATACGGAAATAATGGCCGGAGGTGCTTCGTTTGCACCCAGACGGTGGTCATTTCCCACATCTGCTGCAGATTCTCTTAACAGATCCGCATGGGTATCCACGGCTTTTAACACACAGCTTAATACCAGAAGGAACTGAATGTTCTCGTGAGGCGTAATGCCCGGTTCCAGCAGGTTATGTCCCGTATCTGTAGTTAAAGACCAGTTGTTGTGCTTTCCGGAACCATTGACACCAGCAAAAGGTTTTTCATGGAGAAGACATTTCATGCCGTGCTGAGAAGCCACACGTTTTAAAGTCTGCATCACAATCTGGTTATGGTCTACTTCCACATTGGCTTCTGCGTAAATGGGCGCCAGTTCATGCTGGGCCGGGGCCGCTTCGTTGTGCTGTGTCTTAGCTGTTACCCCCAGCTTCCAAAGTTCCTCGTTTACCTGCTTCATATAAGCGGAAACCTTCTGGCGGATGGTTCCCAGATAGTGGTCATCCAATTCCTGTCCTTTAGGAGGCATAGCGCCAAACAGCGTTCTTCCGGTAAATACCAAATCTTTTCTCTTTCTGAATTTTTCGTTGCTTACCAGAAAATATTCCTGCTCTGCCCCTACCGAAGGAATAACTCTCTTTGCCGTGGTGTCTCCGAAGAGGCGGATAAGGCGCAGAGCCTGCGTATTGATAGCCTGCATGGAACGCAAAAGCGGTGTTTTCTGGTCAAGCGCCTCTCCCGTGTAAGAACAAAATGCTGTGGGAATACATAACGTGGCACCTGCAGCGTCATGACGGACAAATGCAGGAGAAGTACAATCCCAGGCTGTATATCCTCTGGCCTCAAAGGTGGCTCTTAACCCTCCTGAAGGAAAGGAAGACGCGTCCGGCTCGCCTTTAATCAATTCTTTTCCGGAAAAACTCATCAGTACCTTGCCATTGGGAAGAGGTGCCGTAATAAAAGAGTCGTGCTTTTCCGCCGTTACTCCGGTAAGCGGCTGAAACCAATGGGTATAATGAGTGGCGCCTTTTTCGATGGCCCACTCTTTCATTTCGTGAGCAATGACATCCGCCATCTCCTGGGACAACTCTTTGCCCTCTAATATGGTCTGTTTCAAATCTTTGTAAACTTTTTTCGGAAGACGCTGCTGCATTACTTCGTCATCAAAAACATCTTCCCCGAAAATCTCAGATACATTGATATATTCACTCATTTCTGTGTTCCTTCCTCTCATACGGTATAGAATCTTCCCAAACATTTATAGCCCTGAAACTGTTTCTAAGATACCGCAAAATTTTCCAGAATGCAAGTATTTTTTTGCCAACTTGCAAATGCAGGCCAAGATTCCCTTCCTATCTTCTGCAAAAAATCCCAAATGCAAGAAGCAGCAGACACATACCGCTTATCCAGGACAAGTCCCGGTTGGTCTTTTTCCGAAACCGACTCCCCAGTTCCCAGCCTGCCTTCATCATTCCCATACCGCCCAGGAAAGCCCCTGCTGCCAGCATCCACTCTCCCGACTGCATAAGACCAGTCCCCAACCCGGCGGCCAGACTGTCCGCAGACAGCACAAATGCCAAAATAAAGCCCTCTTTCATAGTCAAAACTTTCACGGCACAGGAATTTGTCTCTTTCCGAAAGAAAAAACTCATCATCCTGTAAATTCCCAGAAAAGACAACAGAAGAATTCCCACCCAGCAGGTCAAACTGTCCGGCAGAAAGGAAGAAAAAAAATTCCCCGTCAGCACAGCTGCGCCCAAAAGAGAACTCATCATCAAATTCATTCCTGCCACAATGAAAAATGGCATTTTTGTTTTTGCCATGCCATATGCAAAACTGACCACAAACGAATCTGTGGTCAGTGCAAGAATCAGTAAAATCCCATCAACAATTTTGATTTCACCCATTGCGTAACCTGATTTCTCTATTTTTATTATCATATGAAGAAACCGGGTACACAGGTTCCTGCATTTATTCTTCCGGCGTATGAATAAGGGGAACTTCCCCGTTTCGCGGCAGTACAATCTGTACAGCGTGTTTCATATTTTGAATCTCCACGCTTCTGTGTTCTCCGCCAAATTCGCCGTCCAGCGTCCAAGAAATTTCTTCCTCACACTGCATACGCAAGGTTGTGGTTTTAAATACTTCTATCATTTTGGAATCCCCAGGTCCCACCAGGGAAGCAATAATTTCATTCAATTCCAGAATATTCTTGGGTTTTCGGATAAGCATGACTTCAAAGACGCCATCGTCCAGCATGACATCCGGCCCGGTCAGACGTTTAAATCCACCTACAGAAGTGGCATTGCTGACCATACCGAAAATAAAGTCTCCTGACAACTTGCCTTCGTCGCTTTCTATCTGCAGGCTGTAAGACTTGATATTAAACAGCCGCTGTGTTCCTTCTAATATATAGGCAGCATGTCCCAGAATATTTTTCATATCCTGATTCGTTTCATAAGACACATCCGTAAACAGTCCGAATGCTGCAATATAAACAAAATAATCGTCATTAAATCGTCCCACATCAAAGGCGTGAGGCAGTCCCTCTACAATGTCCGTAGCGGCCTGCAGCATATTTTTTGAAATATGAAAGCTATTTGCAAAATCATTGGTACTTCCGGAAGGTATATAGCCAATAGGATTGGTATATCCCCCCAGCATCATCCCTGTAACAATTTCATCCAGTGTGCCGTCTCCGCCGCTCGCTACTACAATGTCATAGTTCGCCGCCTTTTTCCTGGTCACCTTCAATCCATCCATATAGCACTGGGTGGGGTGAACCGTAACCTCATATCCTCCTTTGACAAAAATATCCAGAATGTCCATCAGACGGTTTTTAATGCTGCCTTTGCCGGACCGCGGGTTAAATATAAAAAGCATTTTCTTACTCATTCAAATGGCCTCCTGTAAATTCGGAAAAAAAAGGTGTCCCCAAAGCAAATACCGCAACGGTCTTGCTTTTGGTCCACCTTCTTTCATCTGTTACATCTGTGTTCTTACACTAACTCCAGAACTACTTCCATAGCTGCATCACCTTTACGAGGTCCGATTTTGATGATTCTTGTGTAACCACCGTTACGGTCAGCGTATTTTGGTGCGATTTCTGTGAATAATTTTTCTACTAAATCAACTTCTTTAGTATTTTTCTTCTTTCCAGCAGCAGCTGTCGGAACTTCTTTCACTGGGTAAAGAACTTTTAACATCTGTCTTCTGGCATGTAATCTGGAAGGAGCGTCCTTCTTGATTTCTTTCTGTACTTCGTCGTATACAGTCACTTTCTTTCCGTCAACAACTTCTTTTACTCTCTTGCCGTCAGCGTCTTTGCGAGCAACTTTAGCTGTAACAGTTACTGTTTCAAAGTTGTCTTTTTCACGAACAGCCATAGCAATCAGACCGTCAGCGATTTTACGAACTTCTTTTGCTTTTGTTTCAGTAGTAACAATTTTTCCGTGATATAACAGATTTGTTACCTGGTTTCTAAGTAAAGCTTTTCTCTGGTCAGCAGTTCTGCCCAATTTTCTATATTTTGCCATTTTAGATTTCCTCCATTTGTGGAACAATGCGCCATGCTCTCTTCGGTCTTACTGACGCACTGCTTTTCTTCCATAAATTTGTCCTAAAGGCTTACTCCTCGCTTGGATTTAACTGTAAGCCCAATTCTTTTAATTTTGCCAAAACTTCTTCTAATGACTTACGGCCCAGGTTACGAACCTTCATCATATCTTCGGAAGTACGGTTGCAAAGCTCTTCCACGGTATTAATACCAGCACGTTTTAAGCAGTTGTAGGAACGAACAGACAGTTCTAATTCGTCAATGTTCATTTCCAGAACTTTTTCTTTCTCATTGTCTTCCTTTTCAATCATGACTTCTGCAGTCTTTGCACTTTCAGAAAGATCAATGAAGAGGCTTAAATGCTCGCTTAATACCTTAGCAGCCAGGCTGACAGCCTCGTCTGCGTCCAGTGTTCCGTTTGTGTAAATATCCAGAGTCAGCTTATCAAAGTCTGTAACCTGACCTACACGGGTATTTTCAACGGCCATATTCACACGCTCAACCGGGGTGTAAATTGCATCTACAGCAATCATACCGATTGGCATGTCATCTGATTTTCCTTTATCTGCGCTTACATATCCGCGGCCTTTGGTAATGGTCAGTTCTGCATTGAACTTGCAGCCTGTACCGCCATTTAAGGTGGCAATTACCTGCTCCGGATTTAAGATTTCCAAATCCTGGTCAACCTGAATATCTGCACCTGTCACAACGCCTTCGCCTTCAAACTCGATATATGCGGTTTTCGGCTCATTGCTGTCGCTTACGTTCTTAATCGCCAGATTTTTCAGATTCATGATAATTTCTGTCACATCTTCTTTGACACCCGGCATAGAACTGAATTCATGGAGAACACCGTCAATTTTCACCTGGCTTACAGCGGCACCCGGTAAAGAAGAAAGCATAATTCTTCTTAAAGAGTTGCCCAGTGTAATACCATATCCTCTTTCCAGTGGTTCTACCACGAATTTCCCATATCTCTTATCATCAGACATTTCTGTGATTTGAATTTTGGGTTTGTTAAAATCGAACATGCAAAGCCCTCCTTGCTACGCGCACAATTCACTTCTTAATTATTTAGAATACAACTCGACAATTAACACTTCGTTAACCGGTACGTCGATTTCTTCTCTTGTAGGAAGTGCTTTTACTTCGCCCTTTAATGCTTCCTGGTCTACATCTAACCAAGCCGGAACCAGACGTCCGCCGGTTACTTCAAGGATATCTTTGTATCTCTGAGAACCTTTGCATTTTTCTTTAATTTCGATAACATCGCCAGCTTTTACTAAGTAAGATGGAATGTTTACCTGTTTTCCGTTTACCAGTACATGTTTGTGGTCAACAATCTGTCTTGCTTCTTTTCTTGTTCTTGCAAGTCCAAGACGGAATACTACGTTGTCCAGACGTGTTTCCAGCATAACCATCAGGTTTTCACCTGTCTGTCCCGGTCTCTGGTCTGCTTTTTTGTAGTAGTTACGGAAAGGTTTTTCCAGAACGCCGTAGATGAATTTTGCTTTCTGTTTTTCTCTTAACTGAAGTCCGTATTCGGACACTTTTCTGTTTGCTCTTTTTAACTGTCTGGTAGATTTTTTGTCAATTCCCAGATATACAGGGTCAAGACCTAAGGATCTACATCTTTTCAGAACTGGTACTCTATTTACTGCCATGATTCACTGACCTCCTAATTAGACTCTTCTGCGTTTTGGTGGACGACAACCGTTGTGTGGAACCGGAGTTACATCTTTGATGCTTGTAACTTCAATACCGCAAGCTGCCAATGCACGGATTGCTGCTTCTCTTCCTGAACCAGGTCCTTTTACAAAAACGTCAACAGTCTTCAGACCATGGATAATTGCTGCTTTAGCAGCTGTTTCTGCAGCCATCTGAGCTGCATATGGAGTAGATTTCCTTGAACCTTTAAATCCCAGACCACCGGCACTTGCCCATGATAAAGCATTTCCTTCAGCATCTGTCAATGTAACGATTGTGTTATTGAAAGAAGACTGGATATGTGCCTGTCCGCGTTCAACGTTTTTCTTAACACGCTTTTTTGTCACTTTTTTTGTAACTTTAGCCATTTTTAAACTAACCTACTTTCTCTAATATTTAAACTCAACTGTAATTTTCATAATTCAGGCCGCCGCCTGTATCGCAACAAAAAAATTATTTCTTCTTGTTAGCAACAGTTCTCTTAGGACCTTTTCTTGTTCTTGCGTTTGTTTTTGTTTTCTGTCCACGAACAGGAAGTCCTTTACGATGACGGATTCCTCTGTAGCATCCGATTTCCTGAAGTCTCTTGATATTCAGAGCGATTTCTCTTCTTAAATCACCTTCTACAGGAATCTGTAACTCTTCGATTGCGTCACGGATTTTTCCTACTTCTTCGTCAGTAACATCTCTGACACGAGTGTCAGGATTTACGCCTGCCTTCTCTAAGATACGGTTTGAACTTACTCTACCGATTCCGTAGATGTATGTTAAGCCGATTTCGATACGTTTTTCTCTTGGTAAGTCTACACCAGCTATACGAGCCATGTATTTGTTCCTCCATTTTCTGTTAATATTGTTCCTAATTGAGACACAAAAAACTGACGGGGTCTTCTGCGTCCAGCCGCAAAATAATTTTACGCAGCCTTTCCGGTATTTGGCGGATACCGGTATTAAGCAATATTCCGGGTCATCGAAACCGCGCACCGCGCGCTCCGACAACAGGAACCATCCTCGGTAAACAGTTCCCTCAGGGTCTAAATCTGCCCTGGATTCTAATATCACTATATTTAATCAGTACGAACAACGCGTCCTTGCGTTTCATACTGCAGCCGCACTAAAATTCACACAAATCAATGTCATAACTCTGCTATAAATTTCAGATATTAGCCCTGACGCTGTTTGTGTTTTGGGTTTTCACAGATAATTCTGATACTTCCCTTTCTTTTGATAACCTTGCACTTTTCACAAATTGGTTTTACAGATGATCTAACTTTCACTGTTCTTCCTCCTTTCTGAGCATAAAAGTACGCTTTATATAATATCACCTCTCTGGAAAGAATGCAAGAGCTTTTTTTACAAAATTTGTAATCTCCTGCACTCTTTTTTCTCACTGCCTGATTTCTTGGTCTTCTAAACCTCTTTTTCTTCTATTTCCTTTCTGCCCAGCCGGACATCCTCCATAAATTCCGCCAAATCTTCCGGCAGATGTTCAAACAGATACGTTCCGCTTTTTTTCTGTTTTTCTATATAATACTCCCGGATTTCCTGCTTCATCATCCGGATTTCTTCCTGCAGGTTTCTGGCAGACATTCTGGCCGCTCCCTGTCCCAGGATAATCACCTGTTCCAGGGCATCAGACGTAGCCACAGTCACATGATGTTTTTTTCCGATTTCGTGTACCGTCTTTTCAATATACTGGTCTGCGGTTTCTGCTTCCTTTGTGTAAACCACATGGATATTGTGATATTTCTCCACAGCCCCCTGGCCGCCTTCCACCCGGTAAGCGTCAAAAACCAGAATCAATGTACATTTTTTATATCCCTGGTAATTGCAGAGAATATCCATCAGCTTATTCCTGGCGCCTTCCATACTGGTTTTTGCAAGTTCATTTAAATCTTCCCATGCAAAAATAATGTTGTAGCCGTCCACCAACAGATACTCTTTTTCTTTCTCTTTCTTCCTTCCTCCGCTTTTTCCGGAAGAAGAATCAAAAGAAACACTGCGCACAGTTTTCTGAAATGCATTTCTCTCCCGCTTTACGGGTCCATAAGTCCTGGCAAAAATTTCTTCCAATTCTTTTTCATCCAGGCGAATCTGAGAAAAACTGCGTGGCACAGCTCTGGCTGTTTCTATCTGAATGTCTTCTTTCTTTTTAGCGGATTCCACATGGGCATATTCGTCTACTTCATCCCAGCTGACCGTAAAACCGGCACCATGAGAACAGAATACAGAGCCCGTAGGATTTTCCACATCCGCTTCGGAATTATAGCCAATCGTTTCCAGCACCTCATCCTGGTTGTGGCAGGGTTCATATCCTTTCAAAGTACAGAACAGCCTTCCCCTGCCGCCTGTATAGGAAGTCACCTCTCTTTGATAGCCGCTCATGGTCACTGCGGGAGCCATTCCCGTAAGCACAGCCATCTCTTCCTCCAATTCCGGTCCGGCAAAAGTTCCGCTCATCTTCTGAATATCCGTCATGGCTCTTCCCACCAGTTCCTGAGGCACTTCCAGACGGTATTCGTACACAGGTTCCAGAAGGATACTCTTTGCCTTCTTTAACCCCTGCCGCACAGCCCGGTAAGTGGCCTGTCTAAAATCTCCACCTTCCGTATGTTTGATGTGTGCTCTCCCCGCGGTCAGCGTAATCTTCATATCTGTAATGTCCGCTCCTGTAAGAACGCCCTTGTGATTTTTCTCAGCCAGGTGGGTAAGCACCAGTCTCTGCCAGTTTTTATCCAGCACATCCTCGCTGCAGGAGGAGGCAAACTGCAGTCCCTTTCCTCTCTCCAGAGGTTCCAGAAGAAGATGTACCTCCGCATAGTGGCGCAGAGGTTCAAAGTGGCCGATTCCCTCCACAGACTCTGTAATGGTTTCCTTATATACAATACTTCCGGAGCCAAATTCCACCGAAACACCGAATCGTTCCTGTATTAAATTCTTTAGAATTTCAATCTGCACCTCTCCCATGACCTGCGCATGGATTTCTCCCAGACTTTCCTTCCATACAATATGAAGCTGCGGTTCTTCCTCTTCCAACTGTCGAAGCTGGAGAAGCATTCTATGTACATCACAGCCCTTCGGCAGCCGGATTTCATAAGTAAGCACCGGAGCCAGCAGCGGACTTATGGATTCTTTTTCCATCCCCAGTCCTTCTCCTGCAAAGGTTTTGGTAAGTCCTGTCACTGCACAGATGGTTCCTGACGGCGCCTCGCTCACTGTGCGAAATCCTGCCCCTGCATAGATTCTTATCTGGTCTGCTTTTTCTTCCCATTCTTTCCCCTGCAGCACCTGCTTCACTTTCAGGCTGCCGCCTGTAACCTTCATGTGAGTCAGACGGTTTCCCTTATCATCTCTGGATATCTTGAAAATTCTGGCGCCGAACTCTTCTCCATACTCCGGCTCTTTTATATAGGTTTCCAGTCCCTCCAGCAGTTCTTTCACCCCAAAGGATTTCAGCGCAGAACCAAAGTAACACGGAAATATTTTTCGTTGGGCAATGAGGTTTTGTATCTCAGAAACAGAAATCTCCCCTTCCTCTAAATACGTTTCCAGCAAATGTTCATCACACATGGCAACTTCTTCTAAAATATCCTCTTTTTTTCTGTCCTGTCCAAAATCAATACATCTTTCATCCAGCTTTCTCTGCAGTTCCAGAAGCAGCACTCTTCGGTCCGTGCCTTCCTGGTCCATTTTATTAATGAAAAGAAACACGGGAATCCTATACTGTTTCAGCAGCCGCCAAAGGGTCTGCACATGCCCCTGGACACCGTCTGCGCCGCTGATAAGCAGCACTGCGTAATCGAGCACCTGCAAGGTTCTCTCCATTTCTGCTGAAAAATCCACATGCCCCGGCGTATCCAGAAGGGTGAAGGACTTTTCTCCCAACCGAAAGCCCGCCTGTTTGGAAAAGATGGTAATGCCTCTTGCCCGTTCCATGGAATCTGTGTCCAGAAAGGTGTCCTGGTGATCCACCCTTCCCATTTTCCGAATACTGCCTGTATGATAAAGAATGCTCTCGGCCAGTGTAGTCTTTCCTGCATCTACATGGGCCAGAAGAGCCATACTGATATTCTCCATTGAAAATACCCCTTTCTGTTCTATGGTATTTTTCTTATCATAGCACAAAAAGGGGTATTTCAGCAAACCTTATTCCCATTTGCCACCAGCTTAAACCTGCAGCCCAGCACCTCAGAAGCCCGCTTGCACATCATGGTTCTTTTTAGGAAAATCTCAAAATAATCCATGACCGTACACATTTCATCATCCAGTTCCAGACTCATTTCGATGACTTTTTTCTCCTTTTTCACCTCTAAAGAAGAAGACAGCACCGCATAATTCACCCGGTCATGAATGTCAAAATTGGCAGCTGTGGGATTCTGCACCCGGTTTCTTCTTACATCCGTCTTATCTGCCAGAATCAGGGCTGCAGACACCACATCCACCGCTGTTCCCGTTTCCTCGTCATGGTTGCCGATAGCCGTCATCACTGTAACCGCCTCCTCAAGGGGCATTTTCCGCTCTTTTAAAATCTGATAAGCCAGAAGCGCTCCACTTTGTGCATGGTCATGGCGATGAATACCGTTGCCGATATCATGCATATACCCGGCAATTTTACTCAGCCTGATTTCCCGGTCTCCATATCCCAGCTCCTTTAAAATTCTTCCCGCTGTTTCCGCTACCTTTGCCGCATGCTTTCTGGAATGTTCAGTAAATCCCAACTCCTTTAACACCTGATTGCCATGTGCCAAAAGCATGTTAACCTCTTCATCTTTCTTCATATCCATATACGTAATCTGCTTGTATTTTTCTTCTGCCATTGTTTTCTCCTGTTCTGTCTTTCTCATCAAAAAAGAGTATAAATTCCATACATCTGGAAATCATACTCTTTTTTTATGTGATTTGTTATCCTTTTTCCGTAAAAAGTGTGTGAAATAGATACTTTTTCTTCATTCGGTAATACACAAAGCCCACCAGATCAGCCAGGGCCCATCCAATGGGCACCGACCACCAGATTCCCAGAACCCCGATGCTCTCCACCGAAGATAAAAGATACGCCAGGACCACGCGGGTTCCCAGAGAAATCACCGTCAGTACCACGGACATTCCCGGCAGCTTCACAGCCCGGTAAAAGCCATACAACAGAAACAGACAGCCAATGCCGCAGTAAAACGCCCCTTCGATGCGTAAATACTCCACGCCTGCCGCCAGAATTTCCGACTCCTGCGGCTGGACAAAAATCAACAGCAGCGGTCTGGCAAAGAAAAATACACCGCAGGAAATCAGCACACAAAAGACAAAAGCCATTCCTACTACTTTTCGGATACCTTCCCGGATTCGCTCCTCCTTCTTTGCCCCGAAATTCTGTGCCACAAAGGTAGAAAAAGCATTGCCGAAATCCTGTACCGGCATGTATGCAAAGGAATCAATCTTTACGGCCGCTGCAAAGGCCGCCATAATTACCGTTCCAAAGCTGTTTACCAATCCCTGCACCATTAAAATTCCCAAGTTCATCACAGACTGCTGCACTGAAGTCAAAAAGGAAAACTGTGCCAGTTCCTTCAGCACCTGCCGTCTGGGACACAGATACTTCCGCTGAATCCGAAAGTGTGTCTGGGTTTTCCAGGTATACAAGGCAATCCCCACCCCGGAAACGTATTGGGACATAACTGTTGCCGCGGCTGCCCCTTTCACACCCCAGGAAAATCCAAGAACAAACCACAAATCCAGTACAATGTTCAATACCGCACAGGCTGCCAGAAATACCAGAGGTACCACAGAGTTCCCCACAGCCCGCAGCAGGGCGGCATAGAAATTGTAAAGAAACACTGCCGGAATTCCCCAGAATATAACCCAGAGGTATCCCCGCATCATGCCGTAAATTTCTTCCGGTACCTGCAGAAGGCCTAAAATAGGGTCAATCAGCAGAAAAACCAGAAAATTCAGCGCCGCCGTTACTGTAAAAATCAGAAGAAAAGCCGCCGTTATGCTCTCCTGCAGCTTTTCCATCTCCCCTTCTCCGAACCGTATGGAAAACACCGCGCCGCTTCCCATACAAAGTCCCAGAAAAACAGAAGTTAAAAATGTCATAAGTGTATAAGAAGACCCCACCGCAGCCAGCGCGCCGGAGCCTAAAAACCTGCCCACAATCAAGGTATCCGCAATATTGTAAAGCTGCTGCAGCAAATTTCCCACTATCATAGGAAGAGAAAACAACAGCAGTGTCTTACCTACAGGGCCTTGTGTAAGATTTTTCTGCATGTGAAAATGCCCCCTCGTTTTATTCTATTTGTTGATTATAGCGAAAATCCTGCAAAAAGACAACGGTTCTCTGCACTTAATATAACGCATTCTCCATGCAAAAGCATTTAAAAAACTTAAAATTTTCAAAGTTCTGCTTTTTGGTGTGGTGCTGCTTATCAGCCTCTATTCCCGGACTTCTTTTCTTCGATAAATCCTGTATACCACAGGCAGAAGTCCTGCACACAGCACACTGTAAAGTACCAGCAGCACAGGCAGGGCTCCTATTATTTTCCCGCCCAGAGAATACAGACTAAAATGGGAAATCACCAGTTCCACCTGCAGCAGCTGATCTGGCAGAAGTCCCAGAATTTTATCTACAAAAGGAATCTGGGTTTCTGCCAGAAAAGAGGGCGCCAATATCAGCGCAAAGGGAACGATGACGGCTGCCGTGCCTGAATGACTCCATGACGAAATCAGCATGGTTAAAAGTGTGAAAAACAGACAGCCAATATATCCCCCAAGCAATATGTAAGCGTATTCCTGCCCTATAGTCATAGCATAAAAACTTTTCCATTTTCCAAACTGGGTCTGTATTACACATTGACTTCCCTGCAGTCCCAGACACCCCAATACAACCGCGCTGTAAAGAAGCATGATTCCCCAATAAACAAGTGTGGCAGTAAGCACTCCTGCCTTAATTTTCGCCAAAACCGCTTTTTTCCTCCCATGGTAAGAGGCAAAATAAACAGAAGCTGCACGATATCTCTTTTCGCAGGAAAAGATACCGGATACCAGGAAACCTACCGTAAGAACCACCAGCATACAAATCGTTGGAGACCAGGTAAACCATGCATCAAATCCATCCGAACTTTCGTAATACCACGGTGTCTCCAAACTCTTGTATTGGTTTACAAGAAACTCTTTTTCCGTTTTCGTAAACTGGTCTGCCCCTCCTCCTTCTTCTGCAAGCCAGGCTTTCAGATTTTCTGTCCTTTTCTTATAAAATTGCCCTGCCTCTTCTTCCGTCAACGTGTCTGCCCGGAAATAATCATATTCCTGAAATCCTGTAAATGCTTTATTTAACAACTCACGAATATCTGAAAATCCCTGTTTCCGACTAAAAGCCTGATCGTTCTCTTTTGTATTTTCGGACTTTGCCTGTGGGCTCTGGTTCACTTTATTATTTTCACGGATAACTTGTTGAAGCCGTTCTGTTGTCAGTGTTCCCTTCCACTTTTCCTTCTCTTTTTCCAGATGACGCGCTGCGGCAATTCCCTTTGTTCCTTCCCCTTCCGGATTTACATAAGACACTTCTCCCATTGCAAAATATATGATAAGGCACAATGCAAATCCCAGAAAAACAAGCGCTGCCTTACTGCTGCTTTTGGAAAAGATTTTCTTCATTTCATAAAATACCATGATTGTCACCCGCCTCTTCGCCAAAATAATATAAGAACGCATCTTCCAGGGACGGAACTGCCTCTTTTGCATACTCTGCCGGCTTTTCGCCTGCAATTACCCGCACCTGTACTCCCTGTGTATCTGCTTTCATATTGGAAATTTTATATTGTCGCGCCAGCAAAGGAACCGCTCTCTTCTCTACCAAACATTCCCAGACCTTCTGCTTCATAGATTCTGTTATCTGTTTTGGTGTTCCCTGGCGAACAATTTCTCCCTCATTCATCAGCCAGATGTCATTGGCTATATACTCCACATCAGACACAATATGGGTGGAGAGAAGCACCAGTCTGTCTTCTGAAAATTCACTGATGAGGTTGCGAAAACGGATACGTTCATTGGGGTCCAGACCTGCTGTGGGCTCGTCCAGAATCAGGATTTTAGGGTGGTTCATCATAGCCTGGGCAATTCCTGCCCTTCGCTTCATGCCGCCGGAAAGTTTTTTCATTTTTCTGCCTGCATATTTTTCAAGCCCCACGGCAGCAAGCAATTCCTTTGTCCGTTTCTTTGCCACAGCCGGGGGAAGCCCTTTGATTGACGCAATGTACAGCAGATAATCCCGCACGGTGAATTCCGGGTAAAAGCCAAAATCCTGGGGCAGATATCCCAAAAGTTTCCTGTATTCTCCTTCCATTTTAAAGATATCTCTTCCGTCACACAAAATGTTTCCTTCCGTAGGGGTGAGCAGGGTACACAACATACGCATAAATGTGGTTTTCCCCGCACCATTTTTCCCCAACAGCCCATAAACGCCTCTTGTCATAGACAAATTCAGCTGTTTTACCGCAGTAAAATCCCCAAATTTTTTTGTCAAATTATTCATTTCCAATTCCATTCCAGTTTTCCTCCCAAATCTTCCGGCTTCCCGCCAGCAAATGTTTTACAAGCAAGCAAAGAGCAATCACTGCCATGCCAAACAGCCCACACCAGATTGGCATGGTAATGGCCTGATAAAGTCTCTCGTTTATCACTATGCTCCACCATAAAATACTCCACGCAATACAGCCGCCTATGGCTGCAAGTTCATTCCACCCATGTCTGCCGGATAAAATTCCAAAGCAAATACACGCTGCCACCACCATGGGAAATAAAAATTGTGTCAGCAGTTCTGCCATGGCTATCTGCAGACTAAAGGACGACACCAGACAAAAAACAGTGAGTAAAAACACGTCTGTCATCCCAAACAGCAGCAATCTTGCCGCATAAATCTGGCGAAGGGAATAATAAGCGGCCGCCTCAATTTCCATGGAATTACAGTTTCTATTCTTCCACAACTCAGGAATCAGCAAAATCACAAACAAAGCCCCCGCCACTCCCATACTTCGCTGTACGTAGAACGGCTCTCTTGTACAGGAAAGAAAACTCCACAGACTTATCAGAAGCAGGGCCTGTAACATCCACCATCGTTTTCGGATATATCCAAGCTGGGTATATAGAAATTCTGTTCCCGATAAAATCCGCTTCTGTTCTTCTGCATAAAAAACCTTTTTGCTCTGCTCTATGGTTCTTTTCCTACAGATTTCCCGGGCTTGTATGCTCCTGCTTTCTTTATAAAGGCGCAGTTCTTCTTCCAGTTTCATGTTAAATTCCCTCCTTCCAGCAATAGTGCCAACTGCTCTTTTGCCCTTTTTATCCTGTATTTTGCAAGAGGCAGACCAATTTGCAGCACCTTTGCAATCTCCCTCAGTTTTAACTCCTGAAAATAATACAAAATCAACACCTCCCGCAATTCTTCCGGCAATTTTCTAAGAGCCTGCTCCATATCCAGTCTCTCTGCCACTTTCTCCAACTTTCCGTTCTCTTCTTTTTCCTGTTCAAATACCTGCTGTTCCATGGGAATTTCCCGACTCTTTCGGTAAAAATCCCGGCACAGATTCCCTGCAATGGTGTAGAGATAATTTTTTGTTTTCCCCTGGTATTCATAAGCTGCAAGCCCTGCAAAAAATCGTACAAAAACTTCCTGTGTGAAATCTTCCCCATACTGTGCATCCTGACAATGATATGTACAGTATTTTAAAATTTCGTCATAGTATTTGCGCACAAAATGTTCCATGGCCTCTTCCCTGCCCTGCTTCATTCTCCGTATCAGTATAAAATCAGAATCCACAGTTTCCTCCTTCCTCCCTTTCAAAGTCAAACGCCTGTCCTTCTATTATATATAACGCAGCAAACAGAAAAAAGGATAGTCTGCATGAAAAAAAAGAGCTATCACACACCTATTGGTATGTCACAACTCTTTTTTTCTGCGAACAAAGCTTCCTCAATCCTGCATATTTCTTTAGCAGGTCGCTCCGCCCACTAAATGTTTCTCACCCTTAATATTTTCTTCTTTTCTGCTCAGTAAATCATCTGCCATGAGCTGTTCCTGTACATTTTCAAATCCCAGTCTTGCCACGGTATCTGCAAAACGCTCTCCTGTAATTCCTTGCTCTCTGAACAGCAGAATTGCTTTTTCCACAATGGAAAGTACCTCTTCTTTCTCCGTAAACACCTTATCCAGATAACGTCCCTGTGCCACCTTTTTGCCCCAGCGTCCGCCAATGTAGATACGGTATCCATTGGTATAGTTTTCAAAGGCCTTAAACGGACATTTGCCAATGCAGCGACCGCAATGGTTGCACTCATTGTCCGGAATCACAATCTTTCCTTCCACAACCTTTGCCGCCTTAATCGGACAATTTTTTTCAATGCGGCAGACTTTACAGCCACGGCATTTTTCCATATCCACCATAGGAACTCTCTGTCCGATAATACCCAGGTCATTTAAATCCGGTTTCACACAGTTATTCGGACATCCGCCCACTGCAATTTTAAACTTGTGCGGAAGCTTCACTGCGGAATATCCGTGGTAAAATCTTTCATGAATCTCTTCAGACAGCCCAAATGTATCAATGAGTCCATACTGACAGGTGGTTCCCTTACAGGATACTACCGGACGAACCTTGGAGCCAGTGCCCCCTGTTTCCAAACCCGCCTGCATAAGATATTCACGAAGAGGTTCAATATTAGCAAAAGATACCCCCTGAATTTCCATGGTCATACGAGAGGTCATAGTCACCTCACCGCTTCCGAAAAGTTCAGCCGCTTCTGCAATCGTCCGTGCTTCCTCGGCTGTAATCTTTCCGTTTCTGGTAATCACACGGCCGTTAAACTTATCCAGGGTATTTTTGTCTTTTAAAAATCCAAGAGCTTTTACCCGTTTCTCTTCTTCCAGTGATACGGCCCCTTCTGGATTTTCTACTTTTACATCGTTAAAGAACGTTGCCCCTTCCAGAACCACAGTATTTTTATATCCATAGAAACGCATACGGTTCTGCAGGAAATAGGCACGTTTTCCTTTCGCACATACCAAAAGCAGTTTTTCTTCTTTATCCAGCCCTTCGATTTCTCCCTGCACCGCAGAAAGGTCTACATAACGGGCTCCATGAATGGACGGCGCCAGACCTGCATCAATAACCTTATAGCCTTTTGCCTTGCCTGCCGCATATTCCGCCGGAGTCATGCTCACCAGTGCTCCGTTTATCTTGTTGAGCAGCACATGTACCGCCTGTACAAAAGGATGAATGGCAGTGGAAAATGGCGGTGCATAAGCAAAGTCTGCATTTTCAAAATCTTCCAGAACAGCACCCATATTCAGCCCCATAACGGCAATATCCACCATCTTGTCTACTGCACCGGTTCCCAGAACCTGTACCCCCAGCAGTTTATGTGTCTCTTTTTCTGCAATCAGTTTGGTAATAAAGAAGCCTGCTCCCGGATAATAGTGTGCCTTGTCATCTGTAGGTACCAGAACCGTTACAACCTCATATCCTGCTGCCTCTGCCTGCTGCTGTGTAAGACCTGTGCGTCCCACATGCAGACCCGGAAGTTTTACGACACCGGTTCCCAATACACCAGGATAAGTTTTCCTTGTTCCGGTCAGTATCTGCGCCAGGGTTCGGCCTTCCATATTTGCGGAAGAGCCCATTGGCGACCACTGCGGCTTTCCGGTAATGCGGTTTGTCACCATGACACAGTCTCCTGCTGCATAAACATCTTCCAGACTGGTTTTCATCGTATTATCAACCAGAATCGTTCCCTTAGACATTTCCAGACCGCTGCTCTGCAGAAATTCTGTATTGGGACGAATACCGGCTGCTGTAATCAGAAGTTCACAGCCCAAAAATCCAGCAGAAGTTTTCAGTCCGGTCACTTTTCCGCTTCCAACCACCTCTTCTGCTTTTGTACCTGTAAGAACACGGATACCCTCTTTCAACAGATGTTTTTTCACATAAGCAGCCATTTCCTCATCCAAAATATTGGGAAGAAGCTGGGAAGCAAAATCCAGGACCGTAACCTGCACGCCTTTGTTCTTCAGATTTTCTGCTGCTTCCAGCCCTATAAATCCAGCTCCGATAACAACGGCCTTCTTCACCTGGTTTTCTTCCATATAAGAACGAATAGCCGCTGCATCATCCGGGGTACGCATTTTAAATACACCCTGCTGTGCCATACCTGGAATGAGCAGTTCTGCCGGAGATGCTCCTACAGCCAGAACCAGCTTGTCATAAGTACAGACTTCTTCTTCTCCTGTAAACAAATCCTTTACTGTCACCTGCTTTTTATCCGCGTCCAGAGATATAGCCTCTTTTCCGGTTCTTACCTCCACTCCCGTCAGCTCTGCATATTTTTCAGGAGTGTTTATAATCAATGCCTCACGATTTTCAACCAGACCGCCTACATAATAAGGAAGCCCACACCCAGCGTAAGAAATGTTTCTTTCTCTGGTGATTACTGTGATTTCCGTACTTCTGTCTTCTCGTTTCAGTTTGGCTGCTGTCTTGGTTCCTGCAGCAACGCCTCCTATAATTAGTACTTTCATTCTATTTCTCCTGTTCTTTCTCAACTGGTGCTTTGTTTTGCTGGTTATCCATTTCTTTTGGCTGCTGTCTATGACAGCAGTGCTCCATATCTGCACATTCCGGCCTCACCTTTTCGCATACAGCCACATCTCCTCCGCTTATGGTTAGACTTCGCCCATTCACCATAGCATCTGCTATTTTCTGTCGGGCGTTGTCATAAATCCTCGTTACCGTTGGTCTGGAAATGTCCATTTTCACTGCACATTCTTCCTGTGTCATTTTCAGAAAGTCCAGAACACGAATCACTTCATATTCATCGTATGTAAGATTGACACTCCCATTTGCGGTACAGCCCTGCGGTGAAAAACTGGTGACTTTCGGTTTTGAGCAGATACATCTGCGTTTCTGCGGCCGTGCCATATATCCCCTTTCCTCAAATAGATAAAAGATAGTGATTTCTATTTTTTCGCTTTCAGAATACCACCGTTATGAACATATGTCAATATTTTTTTTTCAAATTGGAAAACTATCCCTCAAACACAGCGCCTCCGAGGATGTCAAGTCATTGTCACAAATTTCTATCATTTTTATCTGCTCAGCAGTATTTAATATATTCAATTGATATTCCGCAATTTCTTTCAGTACTTCAAACCGTTCTTCCTTCTTCTTCCCTTCTCGTATCATTTGGGCATTGTGCGTTTCTAAATTAGAAATTACTGTTAGTTCATTAATTGTTGCAAAATCTCTGACATTATTTTTCTTGGCAAGTTCTGGATTCTTTTCTCTCCAAGCTTTTGCTGTAAACCCAAACAAAGCGACATTCACTATGTCTGCTTCTTCCGCATATGCAATCCATTTTGAATCTTTTTTAAAATCTCTCTGAGGCAGGATATAGTTCTTCACTGCATCTGTCTGAATCAAATAATTACTTTTACTAAGAAAACGTTTTGCATTCCATTCTATTTGTCTTGCGTTATTTTCTTCTTCCTTCAAACGTTGGAATTCTTTTATCAGATATAATTTAAAAACCGGGCTAATTGCAGACGCAAATTCAAAAGCTACGTCTTTATGAGCGTAGGTTCCTCCATATTTTCCACGCTTTACATAAAGACCAACGGCATTTGTTTTCTGAATCCATTCAGAAACACTTGGTGTAAATGTTAATAAACCCGCTTGCTTTTTAAAGTGTTCAGATTCGAACACTTTAAATGCTGGATTGTATATTTGTTCCCATACAGATAAATACTCTAACGTTCCACGATTTCTTAACCAATTTCTCACTACATCAGCCGCTCTAGAGGAATTTGATTTTACTTTAGCAATATCTGTAATGCAAATATAATCATCTAATTCTTCTTTTGAAATAGTAATTTTTACGTTTTGAACATCTATGATTCTATTCTTCATTCTTTATCTCCATTTTTTATACACACAGCAAAACAGCCTCCGAAATAACGCCTGCAACCAAACCAACCAGAATTCTACCTAAAACGGTACAAAATACAATTCCCATTATTGGATGTCTCTCCTCCCCTCCTTTCAGTTTACCGTAAATTTTTTGTTCCCATTCACTTTCTTTATCCTAAAATATATCCATGAACTGCAATTTTGATTTTCCTGTGAAGTTTTTACTTCTATCAGTATGCCATTATATATGTACTCCATCGTATATCCCTTTTTACAATCCTCGTTTTATCTGTAGTACTTCTGCATATTTCAATAAACGATCATACAAATATTTATTTTCCTTTATACTATTTACTATCTCTATTTCCGTTTTTCCCCCTAAACGATACAGATCACAAACAGAGCGCTCAATATTATAAATATTATAACTGCCGAATTCCGTCTTTTGTTTTCTTATTCCAAAGTTAAAATTACTGTTTGAAAAATAATGTCTTTGTACCGTAAAATCCATTTTCATCATACTGCGATCTGTTCTTTCTGTTGCAACTGATAAATAATCCGGCTCATGTGCCAGTACACCTTGATAGTAAAGTGCACTGTCCATACAAATAACCGCACGAGGATTGCTCAGACACACTTCAATGCATTTATAATCTAACGGTTTCCTGCATTGTTTCCCCACAAGCCAGTAATGTCCATAACATACTTTTTGTAAATACCCTTCTTCCACTAAAACAGAAATCTGACGATTCGTGAATCCTTCTGCCAGAAGTTCTTTCGTTCCTACATAGCCACTGTATTTGTTATATAAAGTTTCAAGTTTAATGTACGTATTCCTTCTCATATCTTCTCCATTTGCATTTCTTATCACACATATTATTGCATTTTTTATTACACATATCAATAGGGTTTTCAAATTGGAAAACTATCCCTCAAACACAGCGCCCCAAACCCCAGCTGATTATTGGGATACCCCCCGCCCAAAAGAGGCCTGGCTCCTCTTCTTAAATACGCCTTTACCTTCTGCCCATACAAAAACAAGTCCTCGCCTCTTACAATCCCCCACTCCATCATAAGTGCCGCTGCCCCTGTGACAAACGGCGTGGCAAAAGAAGTTCCCGTGCGGCTTTCATATCCGTCCCCTGGGGCAGCTGTGGTAATTCCCACTCCCGGCGCGGCTAAATCCGGCTTAATTTCGTTGGTCACTCTAGTATATCCTCTCCCGGAAAAATCTACGTAAGCCAGATACCGGGAGTCATAGGCGCCTACGGAAATCACTCTCTGAGCCGTAGAGGGAATGGTCTGTGTTGTCTGCGGTGTAGGCTGCAGAAAATGGGTATCTTCATTTAATACACCGCCCCCCGGCATCCACAAATCATACCTGCCATCCACAATCTTCCCTGGAATCAGCCGGATTTTCCACGTTCCGCTGTCAATATATTCGCTGCGAGGCAGCATTTCCACATAGATTTCCTGTGCCAGACTATAAGGCGCCGGTTCTCCGTAATACAGCAAAAGTTCTGTATTTCCCACAGTAAAGCGCTGCGGTCCCAAAATCTCCTGAAATGGCCCCACCCGCTGTCCTCCGGGTAGCAGCAGCTCCATTGTCATTTCATCCACATACTGCTTCCATATCTGCACATTCAGACCAGGCTCATACGCCCCCACATTAAAAGAAATTTCCGTAACTTCTCCCGCCAATACGGTTCCAGAAGTATGAAGCGCCCGGTTTCCCTCGTTCCCCATTCCCACACAGATAACACTTCGTCCCGTAAGCGCTGCATTATCAAGATAAGTTTCCAAAAGAGATTCTCCACTGTGAGAGCCATAATTATTTCCAAAACTCAAATTCAGCGCCAGCGGTATTCCCCGGTCTGCGGCCAGACGAATGGCATAATCAATGCCCTGCAAAAGTTCTGTAGTCCTCGGAAATCCGCCTTCCCTTGGGGCGCCTAACTTTACAACAAGCAATTCACTTTCATAAGCCACACCCCGGTATATCCCGTCAGAGGCTCTTCCATTTCCGGCAGCAATTCCCATGACTCCGGTTCCATGTCCGCTCAAATCCCTGCTTGGCACTATCTTCTCTCTTTCAGCCCGGCTTCCTGCCTGCAGAGCCTCATTGATTTCCTCCTGTGTGTATTCCGTTCCCAGGGAATAGCCTTTCGGCGGTCTGCCTGCTATACTCTGGTCCCAGAGCCTCCATATCCGGGTACTGCCGTCGGGATTCCGAAAATCCGGATGTGTATAATCAATGCCCGAATCTACACACGCTACCAAAATTCCTTTCCCTGTCAGTGCTTCCCCCAAAGGAGAAAAACGACTTTGCACTGCCGTCATACAGGACGCACTTTTCCCCTGATTGACAGCAAAAAAAAGCCTTTTCGGCTTTTCCACATATTCTATGCCGGGAAGTCTGGAAAGACTTTCGATTTTACTCTCTGCAAGAGTAATCACGGCGAAGCCATTTAAAAGTTCTGCCCGTGGCACCTCTTCTCCAATGATTTGCGAAAGATTTCCTGTATATTTAATAATTAAGTCCCATGTCCGCTCCACTTCATTATACCCGATACCCAGTTCCGGTGACTTTTCCAGTTCCTCCGGCGTTGCATCCAAGGCCAGGTTCAAAAGATTCTCCAGCTTTTGATTCTTCATGCTGCACTTCCTGCATTTTCTTTCAGTTTACTCCCAACGGGCTGAAAATATATCTCTTTTGCAGAATAAAATTTTGTCAGTTTTCTCACCTAATCAGGAATTCTATACGGAAGAAAGAAAAACTTAAACACATACCAAATAAAGTTGGTACTGCAGTAATCCCCAGCACCAACTTTATCTACAATTTTTTTATAATATTTACCAATTCCCTACCCTAACAAACAGCTTCTTTTACCATCTTTAAATAAATTCGACAGTTCTGATGATTAAAATCATATTGCAATGCCTTTTTAAATTGCACGGCTGCCTCTTCCTTATTTCCCATTCCAACATTGGCAAGTCCCATCAAGTAATGACAATGTGCCCTATTCTTTTGATTCATGTCATCCTCAAAAATCAAAAAATCAGGCAAGGATACAGCAAAGTAATCATTTTTCATTTTATCATATAAATGTTTCTCACCGTAATCCATAAGTTTATTAAAGCATACGCAGGCAGCATTTGTATTTCCAAGTTTCCGATTCGCAAGTCCTTTATAAAGAATCATATCTGCCGGCTGGTCATAATAACACATAGCTCCTGCCGGTTCATCAACTCCAAGTTCTGCATTTTTGAAACATTCTTCAGACCTTTCTGCCTCTCCAAGTTCTGCTTCTACAACTCCAAGATAATAATAAATATTGTTATCCTTGATTCCTTCCAATCTTCCTTCGCCTAAATCTACGGGGTACAATAAAGCTTTTTCCAACAGTTCTTTTGCCGCTTTAAAATTTTTCTTTACAATCTCTTCCTTCGCCATCTCAGTCAAAGCAATTTTATACTGTCCTGAGATTCGTCCTTCTGCACCTTCCCATGCACGGAATCTATGATTCATAATGGTATCATAAGCTTTCTGATGCATGCCTAAAAGATTATACAAAGTAACATATTCCAACATAACATCGTCACGCTCTGCAAGAATATCCTTATGTGCTTCATAATTTTGTAATCTAGTACAACGAATAATAAATAATTGCTATATTAAACAGAGGCCGCTTCATCTTCACTGATTTCATCCATTTTGTACTTCCAGTGATAAACCACAGGTTCACGGTTCACTTCGTCAAAGTACTTGTAAATCCGTTCTTCCAACTCCTGTTTGGTATTGACACGAATTCCTCGAAGCATCTGCTTGGTCATCTTGCTGAAGAAACTTTCAATCATGTTTAACCATGAGCCATGTTTCGGCGTAAACACAAATTTAAAACGTCCCTTTGGCATGGTGTCCAGAAAGCGTCGTGTTTCTTTGGAAGTATGTGCTGAGTGATTATCCAGGATGATTCTGATGGAATCCTGTGATGGATATTTTTTGTCCAGTATCTTTAAAAACTCAATAAAATCAGAACTCTTGTGAGTATCTCTTACTAACGGAATGGCTTCTCCTGTAAGTAAATCAATGCCAGCCAATAAAGAGAGGGTTCCAAGACGTTTGTATTCTGCATCACGGTATATTTCGCCGTGTCCTGGTGCTGGACGTAAATCTGGTGCAGTGTTGGAGATTGCCTGAATGCCAGGTTTCTCATCATACGATACCGTAATGGTCAGTTTATAATCATCTGGAACAATGAGTGTGCCAGTTTCATCAAACTGCATTTCAATCTGCTTGTAAACCAGCAGAACCTCATGCATTTTTGATTCAAAATCAGGATCCCGTTTTTCACAGTAATACTTGATTTTAAACGGCTTAATATCTTGTTCCTTGAGAAATTTCTGGATATATGGCTTTGTAACTGTTGAAAGCCTTGGATATCCCGCCTCCTCTGCATGCTTTTGAATGTATTTGTGGAGGGCGGTCAAAGTCCAAAGTTCCTGTGCATAGCCGAGTTCTGTTGGTCTCTGACATGCAATGCTAATCATCCATGCCTTAGTATCATCGGTGATTTCTGATGGGCGTCCAGAACGCTGCATATCAAAAATTGCAGCATCCACACCGCCTTTGTGAAACTTCGAAATACAAAGGCGTACCGTTGCGGTACTGATTGTAAGATTATCAGCGATTTCCTGGAATGTCATTCCATCAGCTTTATATAAAAGGATTCTGGCACGGTCTACGACTTGTGCCTGAATCGTTCTCTTTTTGGATAATGATTTAAGGTAATTCTTGTCTTCATCTGACAGGGGAAGATATGTTTTTCTCATAGTGTTCATCCTTTCTTAGATAACACTATTTTACCACACATCATCCATAAAATATATAGCAGTTATTTAATTTACTTTATACTAGTGTTCTTCTTGAGAATTCTGCCAGTTCATCTAAGAATAATACCCCATTATGTGCGAGTGATACTTCTCCTGGCATTGCATTTACACCTCCGCCAATTAAAGAATTCAATGAGGCATTATGATGTGGTGCCCGGAACGGTCGGTTCCTTATTAAACTATGACCTGCCGGCAGTAATCCTGAAATACTATAAATCTTTGTGACCTCCAGACATTCTTCTTCCGTCATTTCTGGAAGAATCGTTGGGATTCTTTGGGCTATCATAGTCTTTCCGCACCCCGGTTCCCCAATCATAAGCATATTATGTCCGCCTGCTGCTGCCAAAAGCGATGCCTCAATAATTTCTTTTTGTCCCTTCACGTCCTTAAAATCAAACATCATATCTTTTCTTTGTGTGTTTTCACAGGATTTTTTAATTCTGTCCTCAAATTTTTCTTTCCCTTCCAAAAAACGAATCACATCCGTTAATTTTGAAAATCCCAAGATTTCAATTCCTTGTACCAATTTTGCCTCTTCCGTATTTACTTCCGGTATAATGACTTTTTTAATCCCTGATTGTTTCGCAGCAAGAATCATCGGAAGAATACCACAGCAAGCTCGTAGACCGCCATCTAGACACAGCTCACCGATGAACGCATACTGATGCAAATCCTTAGCTGCAATATTATTATCTTCCTACAAGACTCCTATTGCCATTGCCAGGTCATAATGAGACCCCCTCTTTTTCACATCTCCTGGCGCCAGACTTATAATTACACGTTTTTTCGGAAATACATATCCGCTTTCATCAATTGCTGACTGTATTCGGTCCGCTGACTCCTTTACTGCTGTATCACCCATCCCGATTATGGAGGTCATAGGCTGGCCATCCAGTATTTTTGTCTCTATGTCTACGTTATGTCCTTCGATTCCTTGTATTGCAAAACTTTTTACCACTGTAGCCATAATCCTCTTCTTCATATCCTTTCTTTTATAATACTATCATCATTGATTATTTCAAACAGCAGCGGGATAATCTCCCACTACTATTTATCCTCCGTTATTCTAATCTCTATATGCTTTTCCAGTGCATTCGCATATTTTTCCAACATAAGCAATGTTGGCACTCTAGAAGCCTTCTCAAATCTAGCTATGTTCGAGGCTCTTACCCCGGTTATATCCGCCATCTCCTGCTGGGTCTTCTTCTGGCGGTATCTCTCTTCTACTAGTATAGAATAAATTAAATCTCTACTATATATTTTGAGGATAATGTATGGTAAAATAGTGTTATCTAAGAAAGGATGAACACTATGAGAAAAACATATCTTCCTCTGTCAGATGAAG